>JANQJX010000081.1 GCA_028281425.1 Simkania sp. | reverse complement strand
AATGCCTTCCGTTTCATTTTCTTCATAGCCACAATGAGATCAAAGAAACTTTTGTCTTTCTAGTCGTTTGGATACAAGATCTGGGAAACATTCTGTTTTAGAGTCTTTCTCTAAAATTTACTGGAAAAAAGTTCTTTGGAGTCAGGGCTACTTTGCCGGCTCTGTAGGAGGGGCGTCACTTGTCTGCTTTGCTTGGAGTCCATTGAACAGCAGCAAAAAGGCGCCTGAGAGCTCTATATCCTCCACCTGAAGGAAGAGGTTTTGCGCTCTATTTTTGATAAAACTTCTAACCCGCATTTCTTCTATGTTGAATGTCAAGGTTAAACATCATTTGATCCTTATTTCAAGGACATTCTTTGAAAATTCAGAGATGAATTTTGCGGATGAATCTGTTATTTTATTCTTAACGAAAAGAGGATCTCTGCATAAGATTAGGTTAACTCCTATTTCGCATCCCCTTTCTTTCGAAAAGAGAGACGCGATTGTTTTTTTGGTTCCAAGAAATTCCCTTGGGCATGGGTTTGTCACTTAACCTAAAGGGTCTGCCTTGAACTGAAAAATTGTTCGGATCCCTTGAGATTTTTTTCGAAAATTGTGAAAGGGGCAAATTCACTATACCCTTAAGAGGAAAGGGACATGCGACTTATCTTAAGGCCTAAGGAGAAAAGATCCTTTAGAAGATGATTCTCCAGTTCAAGACAGGCGCTTAAAGGAATTTGTTGGATGTATCAGCGGAACAGAGGATGCAAATTTTTCTAAAGTGGGCATGCGAAATAGGGGTTAAAACCGGAGTTCCACCTTAAGGAAATCAAATGGATAGAAACGCAGCTGCAGGGCTTATTTTTGGGCCTGCATTTCATCATTTAGATCACATTGCTCCTTTTTGTCTTCTTTTAAATATCCCATTGATTGTCACCGAAAAAGAGATTGAAAAAGCAGCTAACCGCTATTATCCTCAACTCATTACTTTTTACAAAAAAAGCGTTGAACTTGCCTATTATGTGACCTCTTTTTATCAAGTGGTTTTTTCTTCTCTTCCCAAAGACCTATTTGATAAAATCTTTTTCATCACAGAACAGCTTTTGAAGAAAAAACTCTTAAACATCTGGATTCCTCATGGGAATTCAGATAAAGGTTACAATTCTTTTTTTATGGAAGGGCTTAGAAAAGAAAAAATTGTTCTTGTTTACGGACAAAAAATGATCGATTTTTTAGAAGAGAAAAATGTGAGTGGTTCTTTTTATGCAATGGTTTCTTTAGGAAATTATCGTCTGACTCTTTATAAAAAAATGCGTCCTTTTTATGACCAAATTGCTTCGAAAGAGGTCTTTGATCTTCTCCCTAAAGGAGAAAAAACAGTTTTTTATGGTCCTACTTGGAATGATGCAGAAAAATCTTCTTCTCTTAAAACAGCTTGGCCTCATCTGTTAAGAACGCTCCCTTCTAATTGGAATCTGATCATTAAAATACATTCTAATATGATGCATGAGATGTTGCAACTTAGCCCTCTTATTGAAGAAGCGAAGACATTTCCCAATGTTTTGATTGTCAATAAATTTCCCCCGATTTACCCCTTGCTGAGTCGCTGTGACTTCTACTTAGGAGATATGTCTTCTATAGGGTATGATTTTTTGAGTTTCAATCGTCCCCTTTTCTTTCTCAATCAAAACAAAAGAGATCTTAAAAAGGACAAGGGACTTTACCTTTTTCGTTGTGGGGTAAGTATTGATGTCGAAGATTATCCATCTATTTTTTCGATCATTCAAGCGTCCTTCAAACAAGATCAAACTTCTTTGCAAAAAAGAGGTCAAGAAGTTTATCACTATGTTTTTGGGGAAGAGAAAAATGAAAGCGAAGTTAAAGAAAAGATCATAAGCACATATAGCAGCTATCTAGAAAATGAAAAAAACTTCTTCTAACTTTTCAGCTGCCTGTATCACAGCAGGTGACTATACAATCAATCATCTCGACCATTTAGCAACGATTGCATATATTTTAAAAGCACCTCTTGTGAGTGATTCAAAAAACTTGCATAAATGCATTCAAAAATATTATCCCCAAATCACATCCCTTTATTTGAAATTTCACCAAGAGATTCTTGAATATGTCGCTTTTAATCATACAACGATCCTTTTTTCAATGGCTAACTATAGAACCAATTTATCTCCCCTTTTAGAAATATTTTATGGGAAAAAAGTCAATTTTTGGTACTGTCCCCATGGAAATTCGGATAAAACACTCGAGCACTATTCCATGCAAGAATATGCTTTGATCTATGGAAATCAAATGGAAAAGCGTCTTGTTGAAGAAGGACGCCTTCATCATTTAAAAGGGTATGTGAAAACGGGTAATATAAGAATGTTATTTTACCATGCCCACAAATCTTTTTATGATGCTTTAGTAGAAAAAGAAGTTTTTTCTAGATTTGCAAAAAAACAAACAACAATTCTATTTGCTCCCACTTGGCAAAGCAAAGACAAACATTCTTGTTTTGAAAACTCTATCCCTCTTACTGATCAATTGCCTGATAGTTATAATCTCATTGTCAAACTTCATCCTTGGCTCAAACATCACCGTCCTGGTTTTGTTCATCTTATTCAAGAAAAGTTTAAACACAAAAAAAATGTTGTGATCTTGCCTAGCTATCCTCTTGTGCAGCCTCTTTTAGAGAGAGTTGATCTTTATTTAGGAGATGTTTCTTCAGTTGGCTATGAATTTTTACAATTTGACCGTCCTCTCTTTTTTTTCATTCCAGAGATGGGGAGTGAGGAGAAAAAAAAATCTTTTCTTATTCATCAATGTGGCCTTATTATTCCCCAAAAATTTTCTCATCAAATTTTTTCTTTTGTAGATAATCATCTTAAAAAACAAGAAACTTTTTCCAAAAAACGCAAAGAGATCTATACCTTTGCTTTTGGAAAGCAGATTCCTTTTGAAACCATTTATCAAAATGTTAGAAATCATTCGAAACATGGGGGATAATTAGTCGTCCCTGAAAAACGAAGAAAACATGCTCTGAGCAACATTTAAGCTAGGAATTTATTGGGGAAAGCAGGGTATAATCTGCAAGAAACAATC
>JANQJX010000229.1 GCA_028281425.1 Simkania sp. | reverse complement strand
CCCAATAAATATTTAAAAAAATAAAAAGAATATAAACTTATGGTTTTATCAGTAAGAAAAACTTGCTCATCGAGTATCATTAAAATTTTTTGAGACCTAAAGAATAAAATCTACTTTCTGCCAAGTGTCATAGGTTTTGCAAAAGGCTCGTATTAAAATTTTTTAATGGAAGTCACATCACATGGGCTAGCTCCCATCACTCATTTGAGCCGATCGGACTGTGGATTAAGGTCACAATCAGAGGTTTAAGGGACTAAGTCTGTTGTTTGAGTTATGTCCCACTGAAAACGGGAAACTTGATTTAAAATCTTGATGAAAAAAGAATAAAAAGCCTCTGATTGGATTTTAGTCACCACTTCAACATTTCTTCCTCTTTTAGTGATAAAAAGGCGTGTATATTCAGGTCCTTTTTTTAAATTGATGATCAATTTAGCTTTCGTACAAGTTGCAATTTCATCATTTGTGAGTAAAACGGAAACAACAGGAGCCCAAAGATGTTCAGGAATCCTTTTTTTATTTTTAACCATCGGCTTTAAGATTTCATAAACAAAATTAGCAGCAACTGTTTTTCGATTTCCTTTGAGATTTTCATAAAGAGGTTTTGAAAAAACACTTTTTGCAATATCAAAAGGAACAATCGTAATGGGAAGATTTGAATTCAAAACAATTTCAACTGCTTTAGCATCTAAAAAAAAATTGTATTCAGCAAAGCGATTTTTAAATCCAAAAGGACGTTCCACAATATTCCCTTTACCTTGAAAAAGCCCCCCCATAATATAAACTCTTTCAATATTGCGTTGTATTTTAGGATATTTCTTCAAAGCAGTTGCAAGATTTGTCATAGGAGCCAAAGAAACAAACGTCATCTTTTCATGGCTTTTCTTACAGATTTCAGCAATCAACTCAACAGCTGTAAGTGGATGAGGTTTAGCTAAGCTCAAAGGAAGCTTGATCCCCGAAACCTGATCTGCTTGTCTTCTCCAATTTGCTGGATAAGAAGTGACTGGACTTAAGGATTTTTGCATTCCATAAGCAACAGGAAAAGAAAACTGACCTAAAAGATCGAGTAAATTTAAGATGTTTTTAGCCCCATATTCCCAATGTGTCATCCCAGTTCCAACAGTTGTAATAGCTCTAACATCAATCATGGGGTTTTTGACTAAATAGGTAATCGCCATAAGATCCCCTAAATCAGCATCTGTATCTATAATAATAGGAAGCGGACCTTTTTGCTGATGCTGATTAAAAAGAAATTTGGCCTCTAAAGGGAGAGAAATAGCAATCAGCCATGTAAAAAAAAAAGAGCCTATTTTTGAAATGAAAATAAACACCCCCTATTTAAGGTTTTCAAAGAAACTAACTTTCATAAAATATTTTTTTTGCTTTTGCAATAAAAAAGTTAAGAGATTAGCTATAAAAAATCTAGGTTTTTGAAACTTGAAGTGAATTTCCATCGTTATGATGTTTCCACAAATCCCATCTGTTGATTTGTTTTTTATCTTCTTCTCGACTCTCTTCTTTTCCTAAAAGCGTCACAAGATGATAACGGAAGAGGTCAGGAGAGACTTCTTTCATAATTTTGACAAAATAATTGAGTTTTTCTTTGTTTTTAATATACCTTGAAAGACGCCACTCAATGACTTTATGAAAAGTAAGTTCATGACGCAAACAAAATTGTTTAAAGGGAAAAAGGTAAAAATCTTGCTTGATACAACAACAATAAGCCTGCTTTACGATTTTAATAAGATGAGGGTTTTCCGAAAAAAGAATTCGATTGGTAAAAAGAGGGAAAAATGAAAGCGATCCTTTGGGACGAGTGAATTTGGTCTTTTTTGAATTTTCTAAAAATGCATTGAGTAAAAGAAAATTAAGCCGCATATATTTTTGCTTCTTTAAAGCAAAATTCTTCTTTTTTTCCTCCTTTTTTTTAGATGTAAAAAAAGAACTAATACGATTCGCCGATAGGCCAAGTGTGTTTGATTCAGTCATCTTATCTACTTCTCTTATCAAAATTAAGGAATTTTTACGGCATTTTAATAAAATCTTTATATTCTTTGAAAGAAAAAAATAATACATAAGACAAAAATTTTCAAAAAGAGTAAGGTAAAAATGTCACTTATTATATTGGAGGATCAAAATGGCAGAACTTACCCTGAAAGGAACCTCTATTCATACAAATGGATCTTTACCTATAGTAGGCTCTCTTGCACCAGATTTTGTGCTTATCGATCAAAACTTAAACCCTCGATCTTTAAACGATTTTGTACAAAAGAGATGTTTACTTTCAATTGTTCCGAGTCTCGATACATCTGTCTGCCTAACATCGGCAAAGACTTTTAACCAATTACTCAAAGGAAAAGAGGATCTCTTGATCTTATTTATTTCCGCTGATCTCCCTTTTGCCCAAAAAAGGATTTGCGGCCTTGAAAAATTAGACCAGATCATCCCTCTTTCTATGATGCGTGATCGAAAATTTGCAAAAGATTATGGAGTACTCATCATCGATGGCCCTTTGCAAGGTCTTGCTGCAAGAGCATTAATTGCTATAGATAAGCAACAAAAAATTATCTATTCAGATCTTATTTTTGAGGTGTCTCAAGAACCTGATTATGAAAAAGCAATGCGCGTTTTTCTTTAAATTTTGCATAATTGGGTGTCCAGAAAAACTTTTTAACTCTATTTTCAACACTCAAATCTCCCTTTTCCCTAGTAATGCCCTGATTTATCGCCTCTTTTGCAACAGCAATAGCAATTTTTTTGCTAATCGGATTGATTTGTTTGACACTAGGAAGCAATGAGGCAAAAGGATGGTTCAAAATGGGGGCAAAGGAGCTGAGAACTTTTGCTGCAATCAAAAACATCTCATCGGTAATCATTTTGGCTTTAGAAAGTACAGCCCCCATACCAATCCCAGGAAAAATAAAAAAGTTATTACACTGCCCAATCATAAACTGCTTCCCTTCATATTCAATAGGTGAAAAAGGACTTCCTGTCGCAATGAGAGCTTGCCCTTTTGTCCAATTCATCATATCCATCGGAATTGCTTCTGATTTTGATGTCGGATTAGAAAGAGGGAAGATAATAGGGCGTGCAACATGCTTTTTCATTTCATAGACAATTTCTTTTGAAAAAGATCCCGGCTTTGTAGAAGTTCCAATTAAAATAGTGGGTCTTGCATGAGAAACCGTCTCTAAAAGAGTAATATTTTGAAAATTCTCCACTGCCCAGTGTTGGATATCTTCATATTTTTGAGCAAAATTCTTTTTTAAATGATCAAGTTTTTCAGATTGGCTATGAGCAAGTCCATTTCGCCCTAGGACAAAAATTCTTTTTTTAGCGTCTTCTAAACTCATCCCCTTTTCACTCATTGCTAGCGTAATTAAACGAGCAATCCCAATTCCTGCCGACCCAGCCCCAAAAATCACAATTCTTTGCTCTTTGAGATCGCTATCGATTCCTTGAAGGGCTGCAAGAATAGCTCCTGTTACAACACTTGCTGTTCCTTGAATATCATCGTTAAAAGAACAAATCGTTGAGCGGAAACAATCGAGAATAGGTTGAGCATTTTCTTTTGAAAAATCTTCCCATTGAACAACAACATGAGGATAACGTTCTTTAATTGCCTCAATAAACATCCCGATAAATTCAAGATATTTTTTTCCTTTGATACGCTCATGTTTCCATCCCAAATACAAAGGGTCATTTAAGAGAGAAAGATTATCGGTTCCAACATCAAGAAGAACCGGAAGAGTTTTTGCCGGATGGATTCCTCCAAAAAGAGTATAAAGAGATAATTTACCAATGGGAATTGCCATTCCCCCTATCCCTAAATCTCCTAATCCAAGAATACGCCCTCCATCGGTAACAACAATAACTTCAACATCCTCTTTTGGAATGTTAGCAACCATCTGTTTTATTTGATTTCTATGAGGATAAGAAAAATAAACCCCCCTATTTTGATGATAAATAGAACTATATTGTGTTGAAGCATCTCCAACAGTTGGGGTATAGATATAAGGCAGCATTTCTTCAACATGCTCTGAAATAAACCGATAAAAAAGGGTCTCATTACAGTCCTGAAGCGCAGTTAGAAAAAGATACTTGTCAATGGGTGTTTTTTGGCGACAAAAATTTTCATAACGTCTTTTAACTTGTTCTTCAATTGTGGAAGTATGATAAGGTAAAAACCCATGAATTCCAAGAATCTCTCTTTCTTCTTCTGTAAAAGCAGTTCCCTTATTTAAAAGGGGATCACGAAGAATATCCTTGGGATCCATATCTATAACTTCGCAAATTTCTTCATGATCTATAAACAAGCGATTGATTTTTGCCATTGATTAGACTCCTTATGCATCAAGTATTTCTCAAAAAGAACGCATCCAAATTTTGCTCAAGCTCGCATAAAAATAGGGGTTAGTCTTTATTTCTCACCACCCCTTTCGAAAAAAGACACACGATTGTTTTTTGAAACATCAAAAACTTCTTGGATGTACCTGGAACAGAGCATGGGGATTTTTCTGGAGTTGGTGAGTGGCAAGAAATAGAAGCCAAGGGTTAAATTTTTTAAAATTTCCCATTTTCGGAACGGCTCAAAATCTATGATTTTTTCAAATAAGTTTTTAATTCTTCGCAATTTTGCTTTACCTCAAGTTGACATGGTAGGCTAAATCGTTTCAGTCTTCTTTTGTAAGCTCTTATCTTTAAAAAGGAAAAATAAAGAAGCCATCCATATAGAAGCAAGAAAAATATTAGCCCAAGAAAAAGCATAGGACAAATAAGAGGAAAAAAATAACTGCAAAAAAAGAATTAAAAGAGAGGCAAAAGCTTTTGCACTCCGATAAGCAAAGATATCAATCACGGCCTTGGCTTTAAACTTTTCATTTTTTTGAAGCGGGATATAAAGCATTTCCTTAATGATATTAAAAATTGAATAGTCAAATGTTTTAATTACCGAAAAAGAATAAACAATCATTCCAAAAGTAGGCCTTAAAAGATAGCTAATTCCATTTACCAAAAGAACTCCAGGAAGAAGAAGATGGGTTTTACGCAGTCCTACAAATCGAATGAAAAGAAAAGAGACAATGAATTGAAAAAAAAGAGTCACTCCATTAACAATCCCCCAAAGGCGTCCTGAAAATTGCGTTCTAAGGTCTTGATTGGGAAAGATACGCTCTAAAAATGTATTGTACTCATAATCCATGACTGTTACCGAAAACTGCATTAAGATGACGATAATTAAAATAAATTTTAAGGTAGAAGACTTGCCAAAGAGTTTAAAGCCTTCAAGAGCATTTTCTCGATTTAAAGAACTCTTTTTCTGAGTGGGTAGCCTCTTTAAAAAACCACTTTTTTTTAGCAGAAAAAAATAGGCAAAAGCAAAAACAATGTAAATGGGAATCGTTGCGAAAAGAAGCAATTCAGAACCTATTTTTACTGCAAAAAATCCTGGGATGATACTTCCAAAAACAGAGCCAAGCCCTCCAAAACCAAAAAGGATTCCGTAGAGATATTTTGCTCGGTTTATTTGAGTGACTGAATGGATGATAGACCAAAGATGCTGAAACATAAAAAGGATATAGATATCTTTCCAAATGTAGAGAATAAAAGAAAGAGAAGGGAAATCTCCAACAAAAATTGCAGAGAACGTATTCACAAAAATTGTCATCAAAAGGGTGATCAAAAAAAGGGGAAAACATCCAAGCAATGATAAAAACCGGTTATAGAAGATGACTGCTAAAAGGTTAATCGGAACAGTTACAAGCCAAGCATAAGGAAAAAAGGCCACTCCATAATGAGCAATAAAAATAGAATTGCTTGTAGGCTTGGTTACAGAATATTCTGACTGAATGCAAAAACCACAAATGATTGCAAAAAGAACAATCCATTTTTCAACTTGAGAATATCTATGAAATTCAGATAGAAAAGATTTAATTTTTTCCTTAAACATCACTCCATTTTATCATGAGATGGAAATTGAATATGATCTTTAAAATATTTTTGATACTTAGAAGGCTTGTTCTCACAATAAGGATGGTATGTATTAAAAAATTCAATGCGAGAGCCAATAGAAGGATGACCCGTTCTAAAAAGCATAAAAAACTTTCCTGGATAGGGATAACCTAAATTACTTTTTGTCAGTTTAAGGAAAGCTGATCCTGCTTCTTGATTATAATGGGTAATTTCAAGTCCAAAGCGATCTGCGTCATGTTCTTTCATCTGAGATAAACGACTTTCAATAGGAAGAAAGAGAAGAGAAAAAAATGCATAAAGAAACATGATTAAAGGAAGAGAAGCAAAATTTTTAAGCTCATTAAAACCCATCCAAGAAGAGCCATATTTAAAAAAGGGCTTAGAAAAGAGATGGATCAAAAAAAGGGTCAGAAAAATCAAAGCAGCATCGGTCCCAATCCCCCACCACATATGATTTAAAACGTAGTGTCCCATTTCATGCCCCATCACAAAGAGAAGTTCTTTTGGGGTGAGTCCATCAATGATGGTATCCCAAAGAACAATTCTCTTCGTCGATCCAATTCCACAAACATAAGCATTCATCATTTTTGTATCAGCACTTTTGTTCACCTCAAAAACAGGGCCATTTTCAATACCTGCTTTATCTGCTAAAGTTAAAATTTGACGTTCGAGAACTTTATTTTTCATGGGACCAAATTTATTAAATAAAGGACTCACATAAATAGGATAAATAACTTGGAGAAAAAGTAACAGAGGAAAGGCTAAAAGCCCCATATAAAGCCACCATCTTTTAGGACTTTTAGCAATTAAAAAATATAAAATGACAAAGACAATAAAGGAAACCAAAGTTGTGAGAAAAAAAGAGATCAGATAGTGAGTCAGCCATCTAGAAAAACTTTGATTAGAAACTCCATAATGTTGAAGCCTTATAAAACCTTCATAAAAGGTCAACGGAAAAGAAAAAATTGCAATGACGAGTGAATAAAAGATAAAAAAAAGAAGAAAAGTCAAGCATTTATTTTTTCCTAAAAAATGAGAAAAAGAGAGCATTTTTTTCGAAATGCCACTTAAAACAATCGCAAGAGGAAGCAAAAGGGTTAAAAGTTGATGAATCACCCATAAAATATTTCCCGATTTATAAAAAGCAATTGCCTCTTCTGTTGGAGCAGGAATGCTTACTGGAGTCATTGAGCATTCTCCAAATAAGGAATTCACATAGAAACAAAAACAAACCAATAGAAAATATCTCATTTTAAAGCATCCTCACTCTGAAGTTGTTTTCGCACATCCTTTTCATATTGAGAGGCAATATAAAGCCAATTTTTTTTTCCTGAAGGAATCGAAAGATCTGATAAATCACTCCCCTTTTGAATCCTCCCCTCTTTCCGCAAAACAGGGAAATCTAATCCTTTTTTTTGTCCTCTAAAATTTGAAAGTTTCCAAACGATTTGACCAGGGGGAATTGAAAGGGATAAAGAGAGTTTCTCAAGATCACTTTCTTGTATATCTTCTCTTAAAGGAATCGCTTGAAAGCGCCCTTTTCGAAAAGAAAGAGACATGGCATCAAAATGTCCGGGACAAGAAGGATCTAAAGAGACACTATTGATTTTTGCCAAAACTTCATTATCACTGATCGAAAGATAGAGGTCTAAATGATCCCCTATATCATAAAAATGGGCTGTCATAAAGCGGGCCATATGAAATGCATATGACTTAATCGTTGGATATTGATAAAGACGCTTATACATGTAATGACGCGCAAGAAGCAATGCTTCACATGATTCAAGCCCATTTTCTTCGACTCCAAGAACTAACTGATCGGAATCTGCATGAGAGGGAACCAATCTAAGCATTTCGAGAAGTTGATAGTAATCAAAAAGACCATAAGTCAATCCTGTAGATTGAGAATCGCGAAGCAAATAATCAATACGATCAGCTCCAAAAAAATCCCCAGTAATGATTTCTGAAATAACCTTTTCCAAAGGAGAAAAAGCAGGAGCATCGGGATACGTCTTGGCAAATTTTTTTGGCCCAAGAGCTGTTTTGACCACATCTCTTTTAACATCGTGGTTTAAATAGGTTTTTTCAAGTTGTTTCCAAATCGGATCTAAATAGGTGCTTTCGATGATTTTTGCCGTCTGAATTTCATGGCCTCTTTCTCCTAAAATTTCCTTTTCTGCTGCATGGGAAAAAGGAAGATGGCCTAAATCGTGACAAAGAGCGGCTAAACGTAAAATCTTTCTCCAATAATGGTATTCCTCACTTTGAGGGGAGAGAATAAAATGGCATAAAGCTTTTTTACGATGACTCAAAAGATGGGGAAAAGATCCCTTAAGGGTCACCTTATCAAAAATACGTGTTGCAAGTTCCATCACTCCAAGAGAATGTTCAAAGCGACGATGAGTCGCTCCCGGATAAACCAAAAAGGCCACTCCAAGTTGATGGATATAACGAAGACGATGAAAAGGAAAGGAATGAATCAGTTGACTTTCAATGGGCTCAAGATGAATGAACCGGTGAATGCTATCATATATTTTCTTTGTTGCGTGCATCTTGTTTTAAATGTCAGAAAATTTTTTTTGGTATTTTTTCCATTCCATATAACCATAAATGGGGATGCTCGTAAACATAAGAATGACCCCATAAAAGACAATATCTTTATCACAGCTGCAAACCATCCAAAAAGTATAAATAAAAGCAAGCATGGAAATAACAAGGGATTTTGCAACATGTTTCTTATCGATTTTATCAGGATGTTTAATATAGATCACAAATTCGGCAATGGTTGTATATAAATAGGCAATGATTGCTGAAAGGGTGGCAAGTGAAATGATAAAAGTAAATTGATCAACAAGTCCTTTTGTAAAATTTAAGGCAAGTAAAAAAGTGATCAAAATAGAAGATAAAACAATGCCAAAAACAGGAGAGCGGTTTTTGGTCAAATAAGCAAATTTTTTGGGAAAAAGGTGATCTTTTGCAGCAGCAAGAGGGATTTGTCCCTGAAGCAAGATCCATCCATTTAAAGCTCCTAAACAAGAAACTATTGCTACAAAAGCAATGATAGAGGATCCTAACTGTCCAAAAATTTTCCCTGCTAAATCGGCAAAAGGAGCCGTTGAATTTTGAAGTTCTGGGATCGGGACAACGCCCATAATGACAACCGTACTCAAAATATAAATAAGAGCTGTGATCCCCGTCCCTAAAAGGGTGGCACGTGGAATGGTTTTTTCTGGGTGTTTGACCTCATCTGCTGGAATTGATGCCGATTCCATTCCCAAAAAAGCCCATAAGGTGAGCATCGCTCCTCCAGAAAAAGCTTTTAAATCAGATCCTTGGGTCATATTAAAAAAAGTAAGATTTTCCCATCTTATAAAAAAAAAGCCAATGCAAACTGTAACAAAAAGGGGGAAAAACTTAAAAATCGTTAAAATAAGTTGAAAAATTCCGGCAAAATGAACTCCAATCATATTGATGCTTGTAAAAACCCAAACAGCACCTGCTGTGACAAAAAAAGCAAGCAATTGATCAGTTGCAAGCGCTGGCCAAAAAACACTTAAATATCCGGTAAAAGCAACTGCAATCGCAGCATTTCCAACCCACATATACACCCAATAGTTATAAGCCACTTGAAATCCAATGAAACTGCCAAACCCTTCTTTGCAATAGATGTAAGGCCCTCCTGTTTTTGGGAAAAGGGTCGAGAGCTTAGAAAAGACAAGCGCAAGAAGCATTGCCCCTAAAGCTGTTACACACCAACTAAAAATCGTAATTGTTCCAAAACTTGCAAGAGATGCAGGCAAAAGAAAGATGCCCGAACCAATCATGTTACCAATGACAAGAGAGCTTAAAATATAAATGCCAAGGGATTTTTTTTTCATAACTAACCTTGAGGTCTTGGAAAGCTTTCTTGAAGATAGGCAGAAGAAACCTCCATGAATTCAGCTTTGCGCTGCAGCTCTTTAATATTACGTGCCCCCCCATAAGTCAGGCCGCTGCGTAATCCTCCGAGCAATCGATCGATCAATTCCCTAGCCGATCCATTCACAGGAGACCAAAAATCAATGCCTTCAGCAACGGTTTTTTCTTTAAGTCCCCCATAAAAATCATTTTGAAAACTTTCGCTTGCTTGTCCTCGGTATTTGGCTTCTAAACCTTTTGCTGTTTCTCTTTTTTCAGCAGCACTTTCTTTTGTCAGAGCAAATAGTTTGCCAATCATCACGCTGCTTGCTCCAGCAGCTAGGGCTAAAACAACATCTTTACTTGTTCGAATACCCCCATCAGCAATCAAAGGAACACGCAATTTGTCAGCGATTTTGCTGCATTGAAAAATTGCACTAAATTGAGGAACTCCAAATCCAGTAATAAGACGTGTTGTACAAGCAGCTCCTGGTCCTACGCCTACCTTTACCGCATCAGCACCTGCATTGACAAGATCATGATAAGCCATAGGGGTGCATACATTGCCTGCAATGATTTCTTTTTCAGGATGAGATGTTTTAAGTTTTTCAATAAAATGAAACATCCGATCCGAATGACCATGAGCGACATCGATGCAAACACCTGCAGCGCCTAAGTCAAAAAGCTTATAAACCAAACTGAGTTGGTCTTCTCTCACACCACAAGAAACAAATGTTTTATCTTTCCATTTTTTAACCCAATCTTTTTGCTCTTTCGTATCAGAAGTAAAGCGGTGGTAAATAGGAATAGATCCTAATTCTATCAAAACCTGAGCTAAAGGGTCACTAATTGTCGTATCCATATTTGAACAGATAATAGGGATATCGATTTTCCAGTTTTTTGTAAGCCAGGAATCAAGAGAGGGTTCTGTACGTGAAGGAACATTATTGAATTGAGGAACTAAACAAACATCATCAAATGTATAACCTTTTTCAAATTGATAATTTTTAAACATGAAAGAAATCCAAGATTTTTACGAAGACACCATGCAAACTAAATAAAAACAGATGGATTGTAACATAGCTGAAAAATTAAATAAACCCTCTATTTTTAATCCAAGTTGCTACCCATCCGCACCATCGACTTGTAGAAATGACTTAGATACGAGGTGAGCGACGAGCAAAAGTGCATGCACCTTTGCGAAGGGATGAAATGAAGTAGATTCGTGATTTCTATCAAGACAGATAAGCAATCCCAAAATAGAAGATGGAGAAAAATAGGATAAATCAGGTATACCTAACCTCTATAAGGATAAAAGGACTGTTTGGATACCTTCCTTTGGCTAATTCTTAATTATAGAATGCCAATAAAAATTGGGAACTCATCCCATCTCAAAAAAATTATAGGTCTTCATCAGTTCCATAAAAATAACAAAAACATGATTAGTGTCATCATCTTAACAAAAAATTCAGAAGAAACACTCTCGAGTAGTTTAAAAGCTCTAAAAGATTTTGAAGAAATTCTTGTTCTTGATACAGGATCTACCGACCTGACCTTAGATATTGCAAAAAATTTTCAAAATGTAAAACTCATGGAAAACCCTTTTATAGGATTTGGCCCTCTTCGTAATCTTGCTGCTGCTAAAGCTAAAAATGATTGGATTTTATCGATTGACCATGATGAAATCATGACAAAAAGGCTTGCAATGGAAATTTTATCTCTTGAATTAGATGAAACATCTATTTATTCCTTTCCTTTTTGGAACTATTTTAATGGAAAAAAAATTCGAGGATGTGGATGGTTTCCCGATCGTCATGTCCGTCTCTACAATCGAAAAAACACAAAATTTTCCGAGGTTGCTGTCCATGAAAAAGTTCTCACAAATCATTTAAAACATGTCAAACTCTCTTCTCCTATCAAACATTATTCTTACCGCTCGGTTTCAGATTTTTTGGTAAAAATGGAAAATTATTCCACCCTTTTTGCAAAACAACACAAGCATAAGAAATCAGCAAGTCTTAAAAAAGCCCTATTTCACTCTTTCTTTGCTTTTATCAAAAGCTATTTGATCCAAAGGGGGTTTTTAGATGGAAAAGAAGGATGGATTATTTCTCTATACATCAGCCATGTCACTTATTATAAATATTTAAAGCTTCAAGAAGAAAATCAAACAGATGCTGCTTTCTCTTCTCTATCATAAGATTGGAAAAGGTCCTCATTCACAACCTCTCCCTTTTTTTGAAAATCAATTTGCTTGGATTCAAAAACACTATGTCACCGTTCATCCAGGTGAGAATTTAAAGAAAAAAAAAGCGCTTTGTCTTTGTTTTGATGATGCCCTTTTTGACTTTTACTTCTATATTTTTCCTCTTCTTAAAAAATATAAGCTTAAAGCCGTGCTTGCGATTTCCCCCTCTTTTATTTTAGAAAAAACTTCTATCTCTCCAAGCAAGCGTTTAAACAAAATTTGCTCAACAAATATTCACCACCCTATTGCTCCTTCACCCATCTATTGCACATGGGTTGAAATTGAAGAAATGAAAAGATCGGGATATGTTCATATTGCTTCCCATTCAATGAGTCATCTCTCCTTAATTTCTCCTGGAATCAATCTTGAACACGAATTGCTTGTTTCTAAAAATATTCTCGAAAAAAGGCTTCAAATCTCGATTTCAACTTTTGTCTATCCCTATGGGCGTTTTAATTTTAAAATTCATAAGCTTGCAAAAGAGTTTTATTCTTATATCATGAGAATTGGAAATGGTCTCAATTTTAATTGGAAAAGTCAAAACGGATTGATATATCGTGTCAATGGAGATGCCTTTTCTCATTACAAGGCCCCTTTTACCTTTTATGCTTATTGTAAATATTTTTTTCGCACTTTTTTCAATAGATGCCGTGGCAAATAGTAGGCTATTGAAATGTGACAACACAAATTTGGGATGAATTTCTGTTTTTTCTATAACGCAGCATAAAGAGATGAGATTTTTTGGAGCGAAGCGAGGGGATGAGAAAATTTGGAGCATGAAATATTTTAGCCCGAGGGCATCGGGTGTTAGCCTGTGGAGAGAATGCGTTGGCAACCTCTATGAAGCAGGAACTAGTAGGAAGCAGCG
>JANQJX010000066.1 GCA_028281425.1 Simkania sp. | reverse complement strand
GTGAAGACAAAGTTAAGCCATTTTTCTTTGAAATATAAACTCATCATCAGAGCAAATCAAATGGCATTTCAAGAATTAAAGAATTTACAACAATAAGCTCTCTTTTTTGCGTAAGGTGAGTGACGTCAAAGAAACTTGAAAGAATTTTTTTTCCTGACTTAAGGAGAAAAAATGACTTAAAAGCACTTGCTAGATATTTACCCCAAATTGCTCCCAATTTTCTCTATAGAGTAGGATAAAGAGATGAGATTTTTTGAAGCGAGGCGAAGGATAGATCTTTAGAGCTTTTCTTTGCTTCAAATTTATGTTAAGGATAGAACCTTTTTTGCGTAAGGTGAGTGATTCAAAAAGCCAATAACACGCAAGTAGGATGCTCGCCAAGTGATTACATTTACAAATCAGCAGCACGTAAAAACCGCTCTCTTTTTATTTTAATTTTTTTTGCTTTTCAGCTTGGAATCAAATTTTCTGCGAATTTGCTCAAGAGTTCTATTGGATTTCACGGAACGGGCTTTAGATGTTACGAGATTTATCGAAGAGTTTGCGTAAGCATCTTTCATTTTAATGAGTAGCCAATGCTTTCCTTCGATTCGAATAAGGGCAAATTTTCCTCTTAATTTTTTACCTTTCAAATCTATTTCAATGACTCCTAGACGCAAACAACTCGCCATCGACAAGCACTCATCTTTTTGGTTTTTTTTGATACTCACATAAGTTCCCCTATCCCAAACCATCACAATTCCAGCTCCATACTTGCCAACTGGGATCACTCCCTCAAAATTTTTATAAGAAAGAGAGTGATCCTTTGTCAAAATCGCCAAAGAACGTACTCGAGGATTAAGAGAAGGCCCTTTTGGAATCACCCACGACTTCATCATCCCATTCAACTCTAAACGAAAATCATAATGAAGATGAGTAGCTAAATGCTTTTGAACTACAAATGAAGCCTTTTTTGAATTCTTTTTTTTTTTAAGGTTTTTTGACCTTTTTTCATGATTTTTTTTTGCACCATTTCTTTAACCTCTATGACTCTAAAAATCTGCATGCTTTATTTCTGGGACTGTCTTGAACTGGAAAATCATCATCTTGATCACTTGTAGCAGCGAATTTTTATCGCCTCATTGATCCTAAATGACTTCCATTTTAATGGATCGCATGAACCCTATTCTAATGGAAATGTCTTGCTTTTTCCAAAAACAATCGCGCACACCTTTTCGAAAAAGGGGGTGAAAAATCGAGAAAGAGTCTGTCTTTTTACTTCCTCTCTAATTTTTTATATGTGAAAATAAGTTCATGGATCAATAAAAAATTTTAAGGGTAAAATATGGGTAGTGATGAAGACCTCTCCATTGAAGATCTATGTAAGAAACTCAAAACAGATTTACATCAAGGTTTAACATCTGATGAGTCTCAAAAAAGACTAAAAACTTACGGATTCAACCAATTAGAAATGAAAAAAAAGAGCCTGTTTTTCCGTTTTTTATCATTTTTTTATGGTCCTATTCCTTTCATGATTGAAATCGCAGCGCTTCTTTCAGCCTATCTAAATCGCTGGCCTGATTTTACTATGATCATTGTCCTTTTATTCATCAATGCATCCCTTGGTTTTTTCCAAGAATACAAAGCAAATAATGCTATCGAAGCACTCAAGAAAAAACTCGCTTTAAAAGCACGTGTATTGCGCGAGGGTGTTTGGCAAACAGTTGAAGCAAAAAAACTTGTCCCAGGCGATATTGTCTCTATTCAACTTGGAAATATTATCCCTGCAGATATCAAGCTCTTTGAAGGAAGCTATTTATCTGTCGATCAGTCTGCACTTACAGGAGAGTCTCTTCCAGTCAATAAAAAAGTAGGCGATATGACCCTTTCAGGAACCATTGCCAAATTAGGAGAAATGAGCGGAATTGTTGTAAAAACTGGTACGCACACTTTTTTTGGAAAGACAGCAAAATTAGTTGCTGGTGCTAAAACTATTTCCCATTTTCAACAAGCTGTTTTGAAAATTGGCCATTTTTTAATCTTTATGACACTTGGAATTGCAGCAATTTTAATGATTACCACCCTCTTTAAAATGGAAATCACGCAAACTTCTCATCTTGACTTTGGAAATTTGGCTATTTTCTTGCTCGTACTTGTCATCGCCGGAATTCCAGTTGCGCTTCCCGCTGTCTTATCGATGACAATGGCAATCGGAGCTAATCGAATGGCGAAACTCAAAGCGATTGTTTCTAAATTAATTGCTATAGAAGAGCTTGCAAGCATGGATCTTCTTTGCTCTGATAAAACGGGAACTTTAACAAAAAATGAATTAAAAGTTGGAGAAAGTATTTGTTTTGAACAAGATGAACACCACCTTTTTCTATATGCGCTTCTCGCTTCTGATTTAAAAGGAGAAGATCCAATTGATCAAGCAATTTTATCTCATTTTAAAGAAAAGCAAATACTCTCAGATTATAAAAAAACTCAGTTTACCCCTTTTGATCCGGTGAATAAACGTACAGAAGCTGCTGTTGAAGAAAAAAATGGAAAGCTTTTTTATGTCTCAAAAGGAGCTCCACAAATCATTGCTAAATTATGTCTTTTAGATGAAACCAAACTTCAAAAAATCAATGATATGATTCATCAATGCGCCAAACGTGGACTACGCACTTTAGGCGTCGCAAAAAAAGATGGAACACAATGGACCTTTTTAGGGCTGATTTCTCTTCTTGATCCTCCTAGGGAAGATACGCAACAAACGATTGAAAAAGCAAAAGAGATGGGGGTCAAAGTTAAAATGATTACAGGAGACCATACTTCAATTGCAATAGAAATCGCTAAAAAGATTGGACTTGGGACTTCCATATTTTCAGCCCAAAAGCTCGATTCTCCTCATGACTCTGAAGGGAATAAAGAAAAAATGCTCGAAGAAGCTGATGGGTTTTCTGAAGTTTTTCCAGAACACAAGTTTGAAATTGTCAAAGATTTGCAAAAGAAACAACATACTGTTGGAATGACAGGAGATGGTGTCAATGATGCCCCAGCTCTTAAACAAGCAAATATTGGGATTGCAGTAAGTAACGCAACAGATGCAGCACGTGCTGCAGCTGATTTAATCTTAACAGAACCAGGACTGCTTGTGATAAAAAAAGCAATTGATGAAGCGCGTCGGATTTTTGGGAGAATGAAAAGCTACGCGATGTATCGGATCTCTGAAACTTGTCGTCTTCTTTTTTTTCTTTTTTTAGCCATGACCCTATTTCATACCCATCCTTTAAGCGCTGTGATGATCATTTTAATTGCCCTTCTCAATGATATTCCCATTATGATGATTGCTTATGATCATATGACGGTTGAAAAAAAGCCTGTTTTATGGAATATGAAGGAGGTTTTCATTCTCGCTATTGGCCTTTCGATTATAGGCGTAATTTCAACCTTTGGTTTATTTTGGATCGGGCAAAAACTTTGGCATTTTGATCTTGAAAAAAGCCGAACACTTGCTTTTCTTGCGATTTTATGTGGAGGAAATTTGACGATCTATCTCACCCGTAATCAAGGAGCTTTATTTGACTCTCCTCTTCCCGAATGGAAGTTTGTCTTAGCAACTCTTTTTTCTCAAATTGTTGGAACTCTTATTTCGGTTTATGGACTTGGGACACATGATTTTATTGGAATCGGCTGGACTTATGTCGGTCTTTCATGGATTTATATTCTCATCTGGTTTGGAATATGCCTACTTACAAAAAAAATGCTCTACAAATGCATGAGTTTGAAAGGGTATACAAAAAATTTTTTCGAACAAACATCAACTCCCTTCCACCCTCATTCCCATCCACATCAGTTCCAAGAGCATAAATAACCTTTTTCGGGTTAAGATGAAATTTAATTCCCCTCTTTTTTTGCAAATCCCTTTCATTGTTCCCACTTTTCTTCCAACCAATTGCGGCTCAAATCGATTAAACGTAAAGTCAACTCTTTATTATCGGGATGCATATGATCGGTTTTTAGATTGATAATGGTTTTAGGCTGAGGAACAAGCTCTTGCAATCTCTTCGCAGCTGCAAATGGAATTTGCTTATCATAAATCCCATTAATAATCAAAAACTCTCCTTTCATTTTTGGTGCATAAAGAATAGGATCGATCGGTTTAAAAAGAGCAGCTGCAATATTAGCAACAGGACTTTTAAGAAAATGAGGTAAAGGGAGATTTGATCGGAAAAGGAGATAAAGTCCAGCCCCTCCATAAGCCATCACTCCATATTTCAGAGGAATCGACTGATACTTTGCATTGACAAAGGTCACAGGAATAAAAGTTGAACCAAAACTATATCCCATAAAACCAATCGGAATCTTACAAACATAAGGTTGCTTTTCCAAGTATTTGACAATAGAAAGAAGCTGAGGAGAAACATCTAAAATTGCCTTACGCACTCTAAATAGATTCCATAAAACATCTAATTTATTTATCTTCTTTAATACCTCTGCATATTCATAAGCAACAAGGATATATTTCCCGTGACTTGGAATAAAGCGCAAACTCTCTCTTCCAGTCATCAATCCCCCAACAATGAGAACACAAGGAAGCCCTTCTCGGGGAATTTTTTTTGGCAAACTCATAGTAAAACGGGCTTGACCTGATTCGCCACAATCTAAAATCACGTCTTCATAAATACGTAATCCTTCAGCATCTTTTTCTTCATATCTTCTTTCCAAAATTATCTCTTGCCGATGCTCAATAAAGTGTTCTTTTGCTTCTCCCCACAAAAAAAAGGGATAAAATAAGATCCATATCCAAACAAAATCATAACACTTTGATATTAGATGATTTTTTTTGTATTTTTTTCTATCAATTTTCATTAGGCGATAAAAATTCTATATTCACAAGTCATAGATTTGGGTTAAAAAACGCTTCCATAAAATCTCATTCACAGAGGGTAACTCCTGGGTCTATGTTTTTCAAATGCGGATTAGGCGTTAAAGGCCCAAATGAAGGCGTACTTCTTCTGCTTCTTTTTTAATACGCTCAAGCATTCCTCGATGATTGGCATAATCAGAACAAGTATTCATCAGCCGCTCGATAGAATTTTTCTTTTTTTGAGAACACTTTTTAGAGTGGCTTAAAATGGTCTTTTCCCAAATTCCCAAAAGAGCTCTCATCTGCTCTTCGCTTGCATCAGAATGTTCAAATTCACTTAAAAACACTTCTATTTCTCCCCGAATTGTCTCTTCAAAAAATTCCTTTTCTCTCTGTTTCATAAAAACTTCATCCTATGTAAGCAAGTTCCCCCTATCTAAATCATAGAGCCTTATGCATTAAACTCGCATTAATTTAGAAAAAATCAAAGCTAAAATTGCATAAAAAATTCCATGGAAAGAAAGGAAAACAAATATAAAAATGTGTATTCAATAAAGTTCTTGTTTACACAAAATATGAATTTTTCATACAATCACCCTATCTGTTTAATTAAACACACTTAATTTGTGGAGGACAAAATGTCAACAGTCAATACAAACTCGGCGAGCTTCATGCAGATAACGAAAGATTGGATCATAAATTCTGCTTTTAGTACAAGTATCGTATCGACGCTCAATTATCTTGGTAGAAAAGTAGAGTTACTTCCTACCGCTAGTAATTTTTCAACTCCAATGACTACTACAGTCGTTGCATCTACTGGTGGAAGTATAGCAACAACAATATTTCGGAAAGCTTTTGGAGAACAAAAATACCAACCGACTTTTATAGCAACATCTATTTATGCCCTTGGTATTCTAGCTGCTTTAAGTATCCAGTTTGCACTTATACAAAAAAGTGTCATTCCTGCATCTTTGCAATTATCCAATAAGTTTCTTGCACTCATTGCTTCTTCAAATCTATTTGCGTTTATTATCCGTCATGTCCTCTCAAAACCAGGGCTTAAAGGAGAAGAAGAAGTCACCCAATCCTACACTAAAGCCGAAATTATAAACATGGAAGATAATGAGTTTGCCGAACTTGCAAACAATATAGAGAGTCAAAACTATACAATTGTAGGATTGGACGACCAAAATGAAAATGATGACAATGTCATGAGCTACTTTAATGCTAGAAAAGCGGTTGGCAATGCGAACCTTCCATATAACAAGGAGCACTTTGCAACCTCTTTCCAAAATCACGTTTTCAACTTGGAGCAATATAAACAAAAGGTGAACCCAACAATCACTTCACAATAAATGTCGTAAGATATTTAAATTGTTTTGATTTATCTTATAAACAACCAAAAACCGGAAGAAATATTATCCGGTTTTTTTTGTGTTGAATTTAAACAAAACTGAACAAAAAATCTATTTTAACCCCTGATTCTACCTTAATCCCGTCTGACGGTTTTCTTAAAACCCCAAATCACTACCAATTTTCTCTATAGCAATGAATCAGGCAGAAGTCATCACATGATGATCTCTGTCCTCTATTACCAGTGTCAACAGGATCACAATCAGGGGATTTAAGCTTAAATTTGCACGATCTCCTTAATCTTTCTGCAAAATCTTGTGAGAAATGCGGATGAACAATAATACACTCCCAAAAATCATGCGATTTCCTTATGTAGATATCACTTGATTTTAAAATAAGATTTTTTTAGGTTTAAGGATAAATCAAATGATTTTACTTCTATGTATTTATCCACACACCCTCTTGAAGAATCAAGGCAAACGAAGCGCACCTTAGATCCTTGCATTTTTGTTATCTTTGGGGCAACAGGAGATTTAACGGCAAGAAAGTTAATGCCTGCAATTTACAACTTAAAAAGAGAAGGACAGCTTCCAACAAATTTTGTTTCCATAGGTTTTGCTCGACGTGAAAAAACAGATGATCTCTTTCGTAATGAAATGGAAACAGCTATTCATACACATTCAAGAGTCAAACCCATTGACCCCTCCATTTGGAGCCCTTTTAAAAAGCAACTTTTTTACCACTGCTCAGAGTTTGATCATGATGAAGGATATCTTCTTTTTGCTAAAAAATTGACCGAATTAGATACCCAATTTGGCACAAAAGGGAATCGGATTTACTATTTATCTACTCAACCCTCTTACTTCCCTATCATCATCGAAAAACTCAAAAAACACCATTTGATCTACGACAAAAATCAAGAAAACAAAAAATGGTCACGTGTGATCATTGAAAAACCTTTTGGTCATGACCTGCTTTCTGCCAAAAATTTGCAAACAAATTTACTGAAACATTTATCTGAAACACAGCTTTATCGCATCGATCACTATCTAGGTAAAGAAACGGTTCAAAATCTCCTTGTTTTCCGCTTTGCAAATTCGATTTTTGAAAATTTATGGAACCACCGCTACATTGACCACGTGCAATTGACCGTTGCTGAAAGTATTGGAATTGGAACAAGAGGACATTTTTATGAAGAGCAAGGGCTTGTCCGCGATATTATGCAAAATCACATGACACAGCTCCTCTCTTTAATTGCTATGGAGCCTCCTGTGAATCTTTCCCCCAATGCGATTCATGATGAAAAAGTCAAAGTTCTGGAAGCTATCCGCCCCTTTAAAGAGCATTATTTTGAAACAGATGCGATCCGAGGGCAATATGGAAAAGGATTTATCGATGGGGAAGAAACGCTTTCTTATCGCGAAGAAAAAAATGTTAATCAAAATTCAACAAGAGAAACCTATGGAGCTCTTAAAATCTATATAGATAATTGGCGTTGGGATAGCGTTCCCTTCTATTTGCGAGGAGGTAAAAGATTGCCCAAGCGAGCCACTGAGATTGCAATCACTTTCAAACATCCCCCTGGATTTCTTTTTTTGAATGCAAACAGGCAGCATGAAACCAATGTTTTAGCAATTCGCATTCAACCCAATGAAGGAATTTCCCTAAAAATTAATTGTAAAGTTCCAGGACCAAGTAGTCCGATTCAACCTGTTAAAATGGATTTCCGCTATGGTGCTTTTTTCGGACTGATGCCTCCAGAAGCTTATGAAAGACTGATTTGTGATTGCATTGCTGGAGATAATACCCTTTTTGCCAGGCAAGATGAAGTTTTTTTATCTTGGAAATTCTTCTCTCCCCTTCTCGAATACTGGGAAAATCATATTCCTAAAAATTTTCCCAATTATGCTTCTGGAAGTTGGGGCCCTAAAAATGCTGAAGAAATGATGGCTCGAGATAGACGCAAATGGCGATTGATTTAATTTTCGATTAATGAAATAAAAGGCTTAAAAAGACCAAAGAAAAAATTTTATGGCTCAAATCATTCATCCAGCACAAATCGAATCAGAACTTGAACGCATTTGGAATTCCCTTCAAGGGAAAAACAAAATGCGTGCTTGTCTTTTTAATTTGATTATCTATTCAAAAAAAAGCCTCCGCACCTCTTATTTAAGTCAAGTAGCTCAAAAAGTCATCGAAAAATTCCCTTCACGCATTCTCTTTATTACCTATGATGACAAAACGTCAAATCAAGTTTTAAAAACAACTGTTTCTGTTCTAAGTGCTAATTCAGGGAACAATGAAATCATTTGCGATATGATCGAAATCGAAGTATGTCAAAAAGATCATGTAAAGGTCCCTTTCATTGTTCTTCCTCATATTTTGCCCGATCTTCCCGTTTATTTTGTGCATGCTGATGCCCCAAATCTTGAAAATCCCATTGCAGCAAAACTCAAACATTTATCAAATCGGATCATTTTTGATTCGGAAACCTCTTTAAATCTTAAAACATTTGCACAATTTGTTTTAAACTGCCATACCACTTCAGAGATAGATATCGCTGATCTTAACTGGGCCAGAACAGAAGAATGGCGTCTTCTTTTTGCCAATGTTTTTAAATCTTCAGATGATCTCGCTTTCTTAAAACAATCAAAAGAAATTCATATCACCTTCAATGCAAAAAAAAGTGATTTTGTCTGTCATCCCAGAATTCAATCCATCTATTTGCAAGCATGGCTTGCATCTCAACTAGAGTGGCATTTTTCAAAGATAGATCAAGAAGAAGACCGCCTTATTTTTTCCTATCAAACTCATAACCTTCCAGTCAAAGTTACCCTTCATCCCAACGAAGTGGACCTTCTTTCTTCAGGACGTATCCTTGGAATTAAAATTCAAACCAAGTCTCAAGAATGCTACGAACTCAAACGCCATTCTAAATATTTAAATCATGTGATCATTGAAAAATCGAGTTCAACTCTTTGTTATATTCCCACCCACTTTGTCTTTGAAAAAGATGGTATTGGGCAATCGCTTGTAAAAGAAATCTGCCACCAAGGAACAAGCCAACATTATATGAATATGCTTGAAATGGTCAAAAAAATAGAAGGAGACTCTTTTTGTCTGTAGATGAAGAAATCCACTTTTTTAGTTGGGATGACCGCCGCGATATTGCACATCCCGGAAATCGAGAAAAAACCCTTCTTTTTTGCGTTGAACATTTTATCAATTGTGCTAAAGAATCCCTGCAATTACACGGTCATTTTTCCGTTGCTTTATCGGGAGGATCTACGCCAAAAGCCATTTATGAAATCCTTTCCAAAGCTCCTTATTCAAATGAGATTGACTGGAAAAAAGTCCTTCTTTTTTGGAGTGATGAAAGAAATGTTCCTCCAACAAATCCTGAAAATAATTACGCAATGGCTATGAATGCCGGTTTTAAAGACCTTCCCCTTGTGGATACGCATATTTTTCGTATGGAAGCTGAAAAAGAAATCATAACGCACGCTCAAAACTATGAAAATCAAATCCGCTTAACTCTTCACAGTCGCCCTTTTGATTTAATGATGCTTGGAATGGGAGAAGATGGACATACAGCCTCTCTTTTTCCCAATACTTTAGCTCTTGAAGAAAAAAAACATCTTGTTGTTGCCAATGAAGTTCCTCAAAAAAATAGCTGGCGTATGACCATGACATTTCCTTTGATTAACCAAGCAAGAAATATTGTTCTTTATGTGATTGGCAAAAGCAAGCAAGAGATGGTTAGACATGTTTTTCTCGAAAAAAATCACCCGCCTTTCCCTGTTGAAAATATCGGATCTTCATCTAATAAAGCTCTTTGGATCTTAGATTCCCAAGCTGCTAAATCTCTTCTCGAAGCCAAAAATCTCTCCCCTTCTAAAACTTAAACTCCTATGATGTCAGATTGCTTTCGTTCTGATCGGGACAATGGCCGCAAAAACTCTTCGCCTATTACTTTCTGCATAAGGTAAGTAAGAAATAGAGGGCTAACATCTATTTCTCAAATCTTATGTAGTCTTGATTTTTAAGTATCTCTTCTAGAAGTTTTTTCTCTTTAAATAAAGGTTTTTTGATTATTTCTTTTATGTAGTCTTGTTTATTAACATCATTAATGTTTTTTAATTCAGAAAGTAAATAATCTATTTTCTTAATTAAATCCTTCCCAAGCTTAAAATAAAATTGATCATCATAAACTCTCTTTACATTCAAAGCTTTCATATTATTATAACTACAACTCTTCAAATAATGAATAAGCTGTACAGAAAACACCTCTGTTAGTACAAATTGTTTTGAACGCATGAGGTCTAATTCGAATGAAGGCATGACGTACGTTAGTTTTTTTAAATACTTGGTATTCAACACATGCAGGTAAAGGCATTTAACAAAAACCTCATCTTGGTTTCCATCTTTACCTTTTCCATGGTTTCTAATAAGGTTAGAATAAATTTCATTTAAATTTACGTAATAATAATGCCACTTCATAAGCATTATTTTAGAGATTTTTTTATTAAATTGACATAAAGTGCAGTTTGATTCTGATATTTTAATCCTAGCAAACTCAGCTATTTTATCACATAACACTAAAGGAAAATTTCCTCCTACAAATTCATCAGCGGCTTTTTTCAAATGTTTGTGGAAAAGAGACTGGCGATACATAGAAAAATTATGAATAGAAGGATCATGAGACATAAAATGATTGAAAGAATATGAATGATTACAAACAGCTGAAGACATTATCTCCTCCCTAAATTTATTTGATAGATTTAAATTTCTAATACCATCTCAGAATAGATCCTACTTTTCCCTTTGGAAAATCTTTTTACCATTCGAAAAACACTTAACTTTTATCCCCGATTGCATAGCTCCTCTCTTTTAAGTGACGGATTGCTTTGAGGAGAGCAAAATCATAACATTCCATTTAGGTTTAAAGTTCTTCCAAAAATCATCAATGTGGCAAAATAGTTTGATCAAATACAACTCGTCCATTTTTGAACCTCTTTGTTTTTTTTTTC
>JANQJX010000235.1 GCA_028281425.1 Simkania sp. | reverse complement strand
TTTTCATTGTAATTTTGAGATTTTTCGTTCGTTAGTAAATGAGTAAGTGTTTGCGGAGGAAAAGATCTTCCTTTCGCAATCTCCTCATCGAGCAGCTTTGGGTTCAGGTAATATTTTAAAGCCCCTTGTCCCGTTCTTTTTCGATACGCGCCCTTTAAGGCTGCTGAAATCCCCTTCGACCCATAGTCTATAGCTCCTAACATAGCGGTCGTGCTAGGATTGCCACTTAAAAGGCTTGCCATGTACGCTGCACCGCGCGCCCCTTTTCCTAGTCTTTCTAGGGTCGGTCTCGATCCAATCGTTGAGCTTGTAGCCTGTTGGATTCCTGTCAGAGCTTCATTTTGATTAGCGATGTTTTTGATTTCTTTCAATATCTTTTGGATTTTTTTGTCGTCTGTCTTTTTGATGTACTTTGGAAGAGCATGCCACATTTCATGGATCGCTCTTGCAGGCTCTTTCTTTCCCTTCTTTTCTAAGGCCTCTTCTAAAAATCCTGCGACAACTCTTTCCTTGTCTTGAGTAGACAGCTGCTCAAAAATTTGAGCATTTTCAATGGACTGCTTTTTAAAGAGGTCTGTGACAGCAGGAGCGCCTTTTTCAGACTCTTTAAATCTCCCTGCTTTGATTGCATCTTTGAGATTTTTTTCCTTAAAGGGGGCTGTTTTAACCGCATAGTTTTTATTCGCCTTAGCAAGTGCTCCTCCCGTGTCGACCTCTTCAACAATTTTATCAAGAGACTCCTCTAAAACATCTAATGCATGTTTGTTGGTGCTATCGGCTTTTTCAAGGAGTTTATTGATCTTGGATCGAAAGGCTAAAAAATCATCTGCCTTAGGAATTTCCCCTTCGTTTTGAATGACAAACTTCTGAAAAGCTTTGGTTTCTTCGGGAGCTGTGGCTAAAAGTTTTTCTATTTCATTTAAGTATTTTTCAGAAGCAACTCCCTTGACCTTAAGATCGGGAACCCCCTTGATATTTTTTGTTGCTTCTTGGGTTGCGGAAACCCATTTTTGCAATACTTTTTTGGTAAAATCCCTTCAGAACCTAGCCCTTCTTCTT
>JANQJX010000169.1 GCA_028281425.1 Simkania sp. | reverse complement strand
ACTGCTTAATTTTTTTATAAAGACCTCTGCACTTTATCGTCCCGATAGTTGTGTACTTTTCCTTGACTTTGACAAGCCGCAAGCTTCTTCTGGCGCTCTTTCTTTTTTGCCTCTTCTTTTTTCTTTTTCTTTTGCTCGACAGCTTTTTTCTCCAGCTCTTCCAGACCAAGCAAAACCTTGTATTTAATCAGACGACAAACAAGTTTATCGAGATGGCTGTCGATGAAGGAAATCGAAGGAAAACACTTGTATTTCCCATTGACAATGCGTTTGTAACCTGGAAAATTAATTGTCACTTTTCTTCGCGAAACAACCCAAGGAATCCAGTTAAGAGTTAAACCAAAAGTTTTGATATGAACTTTGGCGGAACCCCTGATTTTAGTTTGTTTAAAAAGTGGTGTTTCTGGCATCCCGGAAATCTGTACATCAATATCGATTTTTTTTGTTTCCATGTGCGAAAGAATATCAGTTGCTTTAGTCCCTCTCAATAGAAAATTTGATGTCTCAGAAAACGAACGTTTGATGAGACACAGATTTGAGGCTTTTTATTTTTTGTGCTTTCGAGAGAAGATTTGTCTTGTTTTGCCGTCTCAAAAATTATAATATCAAAAATGCAAGGAGAACCAACAAAAATGAGACAATCAATGAAAAGATGGATTGGATACGCGCGAGTAAGCAAAGAAGAACAAAATTTAGAGCTTCAGTTAACCGCGCTCAAAGAAGCCGGTTGTTTGGAGGGTTTGATTTTTGCCGATAAAGTTTCGGGTGCTAAAACAGCGCGCCCAGGATTAGAGCAATGTCTTGAAGAGTTGCAAGATGGGGATACGCTTGTGGTCTGGCGGTTGGATCGTTTGGGAAGGTCGATATCGCACTTAATTCATCTCATTACGGAATTACGCCAGCGAGGGGTGAGCTTTAAATCGCTTTGCGACGGAGTCATCGATACAACGACCGCTTCTGGGGAATTGGTTTTTAATATCTTCTCTTCTTTAGCTCAGTTCGAAAGAAGACTCATTCAGGAAAGAACAAGAGCAGGACTTGTAGCTGCAAGAGCGCGAGGACGCAAAGGGGGTCGTAAAAAGATACCGCCTACCGATCCAAAAATCAGAACAGCAAAAAGGATGCACGAAGACAAGTCGGTAACAATCGAAGAAATCTGCAAAATGCTCAGGATATCCCGTCCCACGTTGTACCGCTATCTGAAAACCGCAAACGAAGAAGAAAGGAAAAAAGAAGAAGCAAAAAAACAAGCTCTCAAAGAAAAAGAAGAAGCGAATCTAGAAAAAATGCTGAAGAAAGCTTTACGCCCCCCCAATCCAGATCAAATGGATTTTGGGTTTGCTTAGAAAGGCTTTTGTCCGATCTGATTTTTTTTACCGAGCTCTAATCGGCGGGATGTAGCTCTTGAGCTAGTTCCCCTTTTGGAGAAAAAACTACTCCCTTCCATTCAGAGATATTTCGAGACTTGGAGCTGAAATTAACCCCTATTACTAAAGTCGGCTTATCCGTTGCTGAAAACCTTTCTCGATATTTTTTTGTTTCAACTTGAGTTAAGGCGATGTCTGCACTTTGATCAAGCTTCAGCTCGAAAATACAGATGACGTTGTTTAGCTCACAAGCAAGATCAATCCTTCCAATATTTGTGGCCATCTCTGTCTCTGTACGCAAGCCCGATTTTTCTAAAAAGGTGAAGAAAACAGCTTGGAAAAATCCTTCTTTGGCATTTGAAAACAGGTGGTAAGACATTTTTGCAAAGTGCATATTCATCACACCAAAGAAAGAAGCTAAATCAAAATTTTCTAAATAGGTTTTTACTTCATCGCCTCTATCACTGACTTGGAAAGGATTGATCTCGGCAAATTCTTGAAGAAGAGAATCAAAGAAAGCGTCGTAGACCTCCTTATTAGGAAAATTGAGGAAATAAGCGTTCTGCTTTTCTTCGTAATTTTTGATCGTGAGGTAGCCTGTTTGAAACATGAGCGCGGCTAAATCAATCCGTTCGAGCTTGCTAATATCTGATAGCATCGCTTTAGAAACTTTTAAACCTTTTAGTTCGACGACAGACTGAGGATGTTTTTTCACTTGGTCAATAAGGAAAGAAGGAGTCCCTGTGCTATACCAGTAGCTTTGAGGTTTATGTTCGCTTAAAAATCTGAGGGTGGAGTAGGGATTGTAAACAGTAGCTTCTTCTTCTGTGAAACGGTATCCATTATACCACTTTCTAATTTCGTCCAAAATCGCTGGCTCTTTCATCCCCCTTTTTTTTGCAATCTCTTGGATATGTTCTTTGAAGTCCCTTTTGATTTCGTCTTCCGTGTATCCCATCAAAGCGGCATACTTGGGATTCATTGTGACATCAGTGAGGTTGTTGAGACCTGAGAAGATAGAGACCTGAGAAAACTTACTAACGCCTGTAAAAAAGGTGAATTTCAGATACTCGTCGAGGCTCTTAAGAGTTCCAAAAAAATCGCGCATGAGGTCGCGATTTTGTTTCGCAACTTCGATATTACCTAGGTTATTGATGATAGGTTTATCATATTCGTCAACCAAGACGACAACTTTATTTTGTTTTGCAAGCTCGACAATAAGCCTTTCTAGCTGAGATTGAATTGAAGAACCCGTAACTTTTTTATTATAATTTCGCCCAATATTCACTAGAACATCATGCAATCCATCGTTAAGTTTCTCACGAGAAATATTCAGTATCCGAGAAAAATCAAAATGCAAAACGGGATGCTCTTGCCAATCATAATCACTCTCATAGATCTGGCATTCTTTGAAAAGCTCCCTATTTCCTCTAAAAATGTGCTCCAAAGTGTTAACGAATAGAGATTTACCAAATCTCCTAGGACGCGATAGAAAATAGTGCTTCCCCTCGTCAATTAATTGTTTGACAAAGGATGTCTTATCAACATAAAGCTGGTTTTCTTCAAGGATCTCGACAATGCTTTGTATCCCAATAGGTAGCTTTTTCACTAAAATTCCTCATCTAATTTGAGTCTAAATTATACCGTATCTCCTTCTT
>JANQJX010000155.1 GCA_028281425.1 Simkania sp. | reverse complement strand
AGCAGGAACTAGTAGGAAGCAGCGATGCATGCTTAACTCTCCAAAGTGCTGTTAAAGCACTAGGGAATCCTCTTCGTTTACGGAGAGGAGGATGTCAAGTAGTACTTAAGAGAAAAATAGGATGCACTTCGAGGTCTTAGTCTAAATGGTAGGCATTTTTATTTATTTCTTGAATTTAATCAGTTTCTGTCTGATATCTGAGAAAAGATGAATCTTAAGCAAATCATCGATGAATACAAAAAACAAAGAATCAAGACGTATCAGTCAGATCGATAAAGGATCTTTAAAACGGGTTTTAAATGTTGGGGATCTTTTTGCTGTTGGTTATGGAGATTTAGGTTCTTCCATTTATTATGCCCTTGGAATCACCGCTTTTTATGCCCTCGGAGCAACACCCATTTCTCTTGCCTTAGCAGGTTGTATTTTTGCTTGCACGGCACTTGCTTATGCTGAACTTTCTTCTATGCTTAGTGATTCTGGGGGATCAGCTGGTTTTACCCGTCATGCATTTAACGATTTGATTTCTTTTATAGCTGGCTGGGCTCTTCTTCTCGACTTTATTGTGACAATTGCTATTTCTACTCATTCGATTGCTCCCTATCTCTCTTTTTTTTTTACGCCATTTAAATACCCTTTTTACAACGTGGCTTTTACAGTTGTCATTATTGCTGTTTTATTTATTATCAATTTTTTTGGAGCTAAGGGGTCAGCGCGCATCAGCTGGTTTTTGACGGGGCTCACTTTAATCACGCAAATTATAATTATTGTGATTGGAGCAATTTGGCTGATGAATAGCCCAGATGTTTTCTATCATTTGCGTATTGGAGTACAAGGTGCAAGCTGGTCTCCGACTTGGGATCACTTCTGGAAAGGAACTGCAATGGCTATGGTCGCTTATACTGGGATTGAATCCATGGCTCAATTAGGAGGGGAAGCAAAAACTCCAGCACGGACTGTTCCAAGGGCAATGATGCTAGCGATGGGAATGCTTCTTATCATTTATATTGGGATTTCTCTAATTGCTCTTTCTGCGCTTTCACCTCAAGAACTCAGTTCAAAATATTTAGAAAACCCTCTTACAGGAATTGTAAGTATGCTTCCTTTTGGAGGAAAAATTTTGGGGGGATGGGTAGGCCTTCTTGCTGCAGTGATTTTATTTGTTGCAGGGAATGCAGGCTTGATTGGAGCTTCTCGTTTATCTTTTAATATGGGACAAAATTATCAAATTCCGAGAAGGATCTATCGATTACATCCTAAATATAAATCTCCTTATGTTTCTCTTGCTATTTTTGCCGTTTTATCGAGTTGTATCGTGATTGCAAGTCGAGGAAAACTCACTTTTTTAGCCGATCTTTACAATTTTGGTGCGATGCTTGCATTTTTTATGACACATCTTTCTCTTATTATTTTAAGAATCCGAAACCCCAACCAAGAAAGACCTTTTAAATGTCCTTTAAATATTCCTTTTAAAGGTTTTTCCCTTCCTTTAACAAGCTTAATAGGAGGCCTTGCGACATTTGCGACATGGATTCTTGTGCTTATCACAAAACCAGATGGGCGTTATCTTGGGATTATTTGGCTTAGCTTAGGTATTCTAATGTATTTTTTCTATCGAAAAAAACAGGCTATTCGACCTACTGCAACTGTAAAAATCGAGAAAATCAAAATTCCCGATTTTCGCCCATTAAAATATCAAAAGATCATTGTTCCTACAAGAGGAGGTAAAGAAACCGAGACGGTTCAAATGGCCTGTGAGATTGCAAAAATTCATGGAGCAAAAGTCACAGCACTTCATGTGATTGAAGTTCCTTTTTCCCTCTCTTTAGATAGTCCTTTTTATGGACGGACAGCAATTGCTGAATCTATTTTGAATCGTGCTGAAGCCATTGGTCGAGAGTTTCATATTGGTATGCATCTCCAAATGATTGCAGCTCGTTCTGTAGATGGTGCTATTTTAGATCTTATTGAGAATGAAAAATTTGATCTTGTTGTTATGGGGACTCAAATAAGCAAAGGAGGGACATCAAAAGGTTATGGAGGAGTTGTTGAAAAGATTCTCAAAAAGGCTCCTTGCCCTGTATGGCTTTGTTTTTGTTCTCCTAAAAAGTTTGGACCTTTGATCGATAGTTCTTAATCCGCATTTCGCATGTCACCTCTTTCGAAAAAGAGACTCAGACGATTTTTTGTGAGTGCTAAAAAATTTTCGAGAAGAAGGTTTGTGATCTTATCCTCAAGGATTTCTTACCTTCTATTTCGCATGTCTAATCTGGAAAAAGGCATGCTTGAGTGTTTTTCGAAACTTAAGAAATTCTCGAATGGATAAGTTTGCAACCTCACCTAAAGGAATTTGTTGGATGCCCCAGCGAAATAGAAGATGTAGATTTTGCTCAAGCTTACTGGGAAATGCAGGGCAAATCTCTTTTTCGAGGGTTGTATTGATCCCCCTTTCTTTGCAAATACTCTCAGTTTCTTCAGAAAGAAACTGCATTATAAATTTTATAAAAATGCGTTTTCCATGATTGAGACTATGGAAGTCCTTTGAACTGAAATTTTTTGGAGGGGATTTCTCATGATAGATAAAGTTTTAATCACAAACCTACTGCGCATGATTCTTTTCCTTGTTGAAACAAGAGGTTTCCTATGCATCGGAGGTCTATGAAAAATCATCAGTTAATGATTTTGAAGAAAATCTTACTTATTGTCACACTCCTTTCTTTTGGAGCTTTGGGTTTTTCTTTTATAGCTCAATTTGTCTGGCATTTATCTCCTTGTATGTTATGCCAAATAGAGCGTATTTTAACATTGATTACTGGAATAAGTGCTTTTATTGGGCTATTTTTACCTTGGAAGTTAAAGATAGTACGATGGGTTCAGATCTGTTTAGGAATTGCTTTTTTGGTGGCAGCCTTTCATTTTGCAGTGCAGTTGAAAATTCTTGCAGATCCTTGCTCTTATGATTTTTCGAAAATACAAAGTGTTAAGGATTATGATTTGTTGCTTCAATCACACCCTAGATGCTCACAGATTTCTTGGCAACTTTGGAAGTTACCTATGTCATTTTATAATGCTCTTTATTCTTTTTTACTTTTAATCTTCATTCAATGGGGAGTTGTATTTTCAAAGAAAAAAGGTTCAAATTAGCTATTCAATCCCAATAGATAAGGGTTAGGTTTTTCTACGCGATGTGCGAATTTTCTGAAGCAGTTGTGGATTGAAAAAATGACATACTGACCGTCATACTTTTTGTTGTTAACCCAAACAGCAAGAGGGAG
>JANQJX010000084.1 GCA_028281425.1 Simkania sp. | reverse complement strand
ATTCTCGAAGGAAAGGCTTGTCACCTTTCCGAGGGGTTAGATCGAAAAAGCCTCCATTTGTACGAAAATTGATTGAAGGAGGATCCCCTGATTTTTCTGAGACTGCCTTGAACCTGAAAAATCATCGTCTAAAGGATCTTTTCCCCTTAAGCTTAAGAAAGTCACACATCTTTTGCTTTCAAGAAGTTGTGAATTTTCACCTTTCCCAATTTTCGAAAAAAATCTTCAGTTGATCTGAAAAATTTTTCCGTTCAAGTCAGTCCCTTTTAAAACGCTAAGCAATTCCCAAATGGATAAGTTTGCAACCTCACCTAAAAGAATGTATTGGATAGACCAGGAAAAAACAGAGCCTATGGATTTATTTTTCTAGAGCAGACAGGTAAAATACGGATTAATTCCGGCATTCTTCTTTAAGATCAAACTGGTTTGGAAATAGCTCATTTCGCATCACTTCTATCGTGCTAATGATCTTATTCCCCCGAAACTCTAATCCACTATCTATAGGATACTTTTCAGAAATGTTTTGCTTGAAATTTTTGTTTATGGGATGGTTGTGATACTTAGAAGCATCCCATTTAATAAAACCAAAAGTATGCAATAAAAAATAGACAAATTGATCGCGTACCTTATAATCATCATCCCAAATCCATTCCGGATACATATTAGCAATAATTTGGTTGATATCCTGATCCATTGAAAATATTTGGTTGTTTGATAAACGTTTTTTCATGTCCTTTGTCGCAATCATACGCACCCAAAGAGAGACTTGATCTTTAAAATCTTGAGACTTATCTTTATGGGTGTATGATAACTTGTTTTTAATCCTTATAAATAATTCTTTCTGATACAGCTCTAAAAAGGCTTCCTTGATTTTGGATTTATGCACATTTTTTAATGCACATCCAGTGAATTGATCGTTAGACTCATAAGGGATGTTAAGCTCTTTTAGCTGTGTTGCATAGTAATTGAGAGTATGGACTTGTTGAGAATCTTTATTATTATTAACGCCATATATCATCCAATGGTTTTGATACGCTTGAAAAACAGCTTTTTTAAAAGTTGAAATTTTGATTTCTTCAGCTAATTTTTCCAACTCTCCGTTTAAAAGTCCCATTTTTTTGGACTGCTCATTCAATTTATCAAGGTGGCTTTTGCATGAGCAACAATCGCATTCCTTTTCTAAAAAAGGAATAAGAAGATCTAAAGCTTTTTCCCAAGAATATTTACAGTCAATTGTCTCCTTAAGAAAGTTATAAAAAGCAGCTTTTATGCTCTCTTTAACCGCCTGATCACTAAGATTTTGTTTTGCTATCGCATATACCATGTGTTGGATACGAGTTATCATGTTGATTCTATCATCAACTCTGTTAAACCCTATCTTAGGTATTCCATTGATTAATACAGCTTGAATGTGATCAATATGCTTTTGAAGCTCATCCATATTTCCATCAAACATCAACGCTATATTGCATAACCACTCAATGATGTCAATCGAAGCAAACTTTTCATCGACTTGAAAGATATAGGGATTCCCCATTTTTATTTTAGCCATGGAAGCAGAGGAAAAGTGAATCTCCCAATTAGCCTGATCATATGACTGACAAGGAGCTATGAGGACTTTCCTCAAAGCATCAAAAAAAGGACTTTGCTTTACAAATATTTCCTTTTGTTTTTGCGTTATTTGTACTTTAAGTTGAATACTTTCGCAAGAACCTTGAATCACTTTTTGATTGAGAAATGCAATATTTTTTTGAATTTGAAATTGAAATTGATCGATATTTTCTATACGCTTCAATTCTTCAATAGCCGCATTTCTTATACTTAAGATAGCAAATTCATGGATCTTAAGAGCAGACTTTATCATTTGAAGTAAACTCGCCTCTTCAGGGTTCTTTGTGATATAGCCAAATGAAATAAAATTGAGAAGTGCACTTATGTAATTGACTTTTTTAATCCCAAGAAATGCCTGCTTAAAATTTTCCTTTCTAGAACAAAAAATAAATTGATTGTTAAAATTTTGAGAAATAAAAATAGATTCTTCCATAGATATTCATTAATATATAATTTTTTTCAAACATTATATAACACAATGATCAAAAATAAAAATATAAAAATAATTTAATTCCGAAACCGCTAGCTAGTCAAAATTTTTTGAGTCGAACCGAAGGGCAGCTTAAGTAGAGCTATCTTAAGTTTTGATTCAAAAAAAATTGTTTATGGACGTAAATGATCAATGGAACTTTCGTTTTGGATCTATTTTTTCTTTTACCCCAAGTTGTGACCAATTTGGGATTTTACAATTTGGAGAATCTATGCAAACAGAAGTTATTTTTATTGATTGCTTAGCAGAAACAGTTGCACGAGTTTCATTCTACCCAGGATGACCCACAATACATGATCTCTTCAGCTGAAATTGTCACCTTTACCCTGATCTTCCTTGTTTTACCAGGGTGACTATCCACTCACACCCCTTCTTATCAAATAGTCGCGTGATTTTCCCAATCTTTTTATCTCTTAGTCGCTTAGTCCCTCGGAATCCCACCTATTTTTCTCTTTAATGTTACATAAAAGTTTAAGATTTTTTGCATCAAAGTGAAGTTCTATGTAGATAATCAAGGAAATATGTTCAAAACAGTTCCAAATAAGCACATTGATTGTGTTTTTCACTTTCTCCAAGGTGAATCCATCTTGGCTCAGCACTCATCTTGTCTGTGTAAGCCGATGATAAGAAATAGGACATACTCCGAGGAATTAAGACTTATTTTCTTTTGGTTTTTTAAATTGAACTTCTTATCAAAAATAGAGCGCAAAACCTCTTCCTTCAGGTGGAGGATCTAGAGCTCTCAGGCGCCTTTTTGCTGCTGCTTAATGGACTCCACGCAAAGCAGA
>JANQJX010000080.1 GCA_028281425.1 Simkania sp. | reverse complement strand
TTTTAAGATTTGAAGGGCGTGTATAACGTTTACGAAATTTATCAACACGTCCTTCAGAATCTACAAATTGCTGGGCTCCCGTAAAAAAGGGATGAGAAGCAGAAGAAATGGGCACGCGATAGACAGGATATTCTTTTCCTTCATAAACCTCGGTCTCCTCTGGTTGAAGAGTGCTTCCACAAATAAATTTGTATCCTGTTGCCGTATCAACAAAAAGAATATCTTGATAAGGAGGATGTCCTTTCTTTTTCATTTAAATAACCTCTTACTTCAGTTCCAACCTTTAAGGTTTAACGCAAAAGAAAGATAAAAAACAAGAGATAATTCTACTCATAGACATAAATATTTGACGGCCCTTATCAATAAAGAAGAAACTTTTTACCTTTTTATTGAAAGATCCTTTATAATCTAAGTAAAATTGCACATAAAAGATAAGAGAAAAATTAAAGAGTTAAAGTTCCTTTTAAAAAAAATTTGAGAGTTAACAAAACCTATGCAATCATCTACTTTTAAAGCAGGCCCTTCTTTTGTCCCCAAAGTGATTAAAATGACAATTGGAGTCACCTTAATTATCACTTTTCTTTCCCTCTTTTCCCATACCCTTTTTACTCAAATTTTTAAAATTCCAAGCCTGCAACAATTCTTCAGCCTAAGCCTTTGGGGAATCCATCATTTTTTCATCTGGCAATTTATCTCTTATCTTTTCGTCCAACCTTTAGTATCTGGAATCTCATTCGGCCTGCTCTTGCACATTTTCTTCCAACTCTATCTTCTCTTTACTATTGGATCTTCAATCGTTGCTATGAAAGGAAAAAATCATTTTTTAGCTCTTTATTTTGGAGGTGGCCTTTTTGTGGGAATCATCTCCTATTTAACCCAACTCCTTACTGGTATTTCAATACCTCTTGCAGGATCTACAGCTTCGATTTATATTTTACTGATCAGTTGGTGCTTTTTATGCCCCGATGCAAGATTGATGCTTTTTATGATGATTCCAATGAGAGCAAAATGGCTCGTCTTTGGGTTTATTGGGGTCAACTTATTTCTCGACTTTTCTAATGGAAACTTTTTTGGATTTATTTCCTCGCTCAGCTCTCTTACCTTTGGCTATCTATATCCCCTGCTTGCTTGGGAATATTTAAGCCCTTTTCCCCGTCTACATTCCTTCGAAAAACGGCTCATCTATTTTAAAAAACGTCTTAACTATTCTAAATACTTTCGTCAAAGTAGCTCGGTTTTAGAGGAAGGAAAAATTTATGATTTTAAAACGGGAAAAGTCTTAAAAGATGATGATCAATTTATCGACCAATGTCTAGAAAAAATCTCTCAATATGGAAAAAAATCTTTAACTCTTTTTGAGCGTTTTAAGCTCTACCGCCTTTCCAAAAAAAGAAAATTTAAAAAATAGTTGCTTGTGACATTCAATCTCCTACTCCCTTTCAAGAAGTGATGAGAAATATGGGCTAAAGAGATGTTCGACGAGGAAGATGATCCCAAAAAGTCCCATTTTAAGAGGTTTTCACATGACACGCATGATGCTTAAAGACCCAGATTGGACAAGGCTTGAACCTTTGCTTCCCAAGCTAACTTAAGAAAAAAAGGAAGGCCTAGAAAAAAGGCTAAGGAGAATCGCAATGAGATTCGAAAAAAAATTTGTGGGATTTCAAGGGATGGTCTTCATTGCTTGCATATTGGTAGGGTTAAGATGAAATATTTTTCAGCCCCCCCTAGGTTAAGAGAGTCTCTTTTTACTTAGATTTTTTGAAAGGAATTCTTAACTCACCTTACGCAAAAAAGAGAGCTTGTTGTTGTAAATTCTTTAATTCTTGAAATGCCATTTGATTTGCTCTGATGATGAGTTGATATTTCAAAGAAAAATGCGCTTAACTTTGTCTTCACTCTCAATATTTCCAATTGACAAGTAGGCTATAATCGAAGCAAATATGTGGGTCTTCTGTGTATGTATAACTTTATGTAGGCGACTTTTCTAGACTTGCACTTTGTTTAATTGATTTGTGATATTCTTCTATTCTCCATCGTTTTTGATAGATCTCATAGATTTTTTCAGCATGAATCTTTAAGTCATTTGTCACAAGAT
>JANQJX010000076.1 GCA_028281425.1 Simkania sp. | reverse complement strand
TGGAAGTTTTACTTCGCTTGATCCTTAGTGGAAAAGAGGTTCCAAACATTAACCCTATTGTGAACTTATACAATTTCATTTCTCTTAAATATCTCATGCCAGCTAGAGGAGATGACTTAACTCGAGTTGAAGGAGCTATTCGTCTTACGTTTGCAAAAGGAGATGAGTTTTATACGAGGCTCGGCTCACATCAACAAGAAAAAGTAAAAGTTGGAGAAGTGATCTATCGCGATGACACTCAAGTCCTTTGCAAAGGATGGAGTGATAGGCAAAGCGAAAAGAGTAAGATTTCATCTGAAAGTCAAAACATTTTGCTTATTTTAGAGGGGCTTGAGCATATATCTTATAGGGAAATGAAAGAAGCTCTCGTCGAATTCAAAAAGCTCATTTCAAAATATTGCAAAGGAACACATGAGCTCTATTTGCTTGATCGAGAAGTGAACTCTATTTGTGCTGATGCAAAACTTAAAAAACGCTCCTATCTCTTTGAAATTTCTAAACCTGCTTATCACAGTCATGAAGTCTTTTTAGTTCGCTCTAAAAAACTCTTAGAGATTAAAAAACTTGGGATCGATCCCTATCCTCATAAATATGAACCCACTCATAGGATCGACCTTCTCCACCATCAGTTTGAAAATGAAGAGATTGGAACAGCGGATATCGCTATGGAAGGTCAAACAGAATTTGTTTGTATTGCTGGACGTCTTGTTCTTTTTCGTGCAATGGGTAAAAATGCCTTTGCTCAGCTTCAAGATGAATCAGGGAGGCTGCAGCTGATGTTGAATCGAGATCATACAAAAGTCACAGACCTCAAAGAGCAAGAAGCTCTTTCCCCTCTTAAATTTATCGAAAAAAAGATCGATATTGGAGATATTTTGGGGGTTAAAGGCCATCTTTTTCGGACCCAAAAAAAAGAACTCACCCTTTTTGTCAAAGAGTTAACGCTTCTTGCAAAAGGGCTTCTTCCTCTTCCTGATAAGCATGGGGGGCTTGTGGATAAAGGAATGCGTTATCGAAAAAGATGGCTAGATCTTATCGCTCATAAAGAGGTGCTAGATCGACTAAAGATGCGGAGTTTGATTCTTTCTTCTATTAGAGAGTTTTGTGAAAAGGAGGGATTTATAGAAGTAGAAACACCTGTTTTGCAAAATATCTATGGTGGAGCCGAAGCTCGTCCATTTGTCACTGAGCTTCATGCCCTTCATCAAACGATGTACATGCGTATTGCTCTTGAGATTTCTCTTAAGAAGCTTATTATAGGGGGAATGAGCCGTATCTTTGAAATTGGAAAGGTTTATCGCAATGAAGGGCTTGATCGGACTCACAATCCTGAATTTACAATGCTTGAGGCCTATGCGGCTTATTGGGATTATCACGATGCCATGTGTTTTACCGAGAATCTTTTTGCTTACTTGGCAATGAAGTTGTTTGGATCGACTCAAATTGGTAAACGCAAAGATAAAAAGGGGGATGAGTATGAGATTGATCTAAAAACACCTTGGACACGTCTTTCGATGAAAGAGGCGATTCAAAAGTATGGAAAATTAGATGTTGAAGCCCTTACCGATGATGAGATGCGTTTAAAACTTAAAGGTCGTGTCGAAGATTCAGGACTCAAAGAAGCTTCTCGTGGCAAGCTTATTGCCTATCTCTTTGAAGAATTTGCTGAAGAGCATCTCATTTTGCCTCATCATATCATTGACCATCCCATTGAGACGACTCCTCTTTGTAAGCTGCACCGTGATCCTAAGCTTAAAGAAAAGCGATTTGTAGAACGTTTTGAAACATTTATTTTGGGCTATGAGTTTTGCAATGCTTATACAGAGCTTAATGACCCAGAATTGCAAAGAACTCTTTTAGAAAAGCAACATCAAAAACGAGAAGGGGGGGATCTTGAAGCCAATCCAATGGATGAAGAATTTTTAGAGGCGATGTGTCTCGGAATGCCTCCTACAGGAGGGCTTGGAATTGGCATTGATCGTTTAACAATGCTTTTGACCGATGCCTATTCGATTCGTGATGTTCTCTATTTTCCTATGATGCGCCCCGAAGAATGAGATCAGTAAAAAGTCGATAGAGGATCGATATCGACAAGCACGTGAAGATTTCTTGGACAAGGAAATTTTTTTAAGACGCGGTGAATGGATTTTGATAAAACCAGACTGCTTTTTCCCTTAAGCAGGAGTTTATAACGAAATCGGTTTTTAATTTTAAGATATCCTGAGGCAACAACGGGAAAGAGAAAGTAAGAAGAAGGTAAAAGATGAATTAAAATAGAGCGTAAATGACAGAGATAATTTTGAACTTTTTGTTTATCCATGCCACTTAGGGTGATTTTAGCAAGATGAGAAAAGGGGGGGTATTCAAAAATTTCACGCGTTTTCAGCTCTTTTTCGAAAAAAGTTTTGTAATCACCTTGAGTGGCAAGATGAAAAAGGGGGGTTTCTTTTAAAGAGGTTTGGATGATCACTTCTCCTGGAAGCTCCCCTCTTCCTGATCGTCCTGCCACTTGAGTCAGCAATTGAAAAAGAGCTTCACTTGCTCTAAAGTCAGGGAGATGAAGAGCACTGTCTGAGTTGAGAACTCCCACAAAAGTGACAGCTGGAAAATGAAGTCCTTTTGCAATCATTTGTGTTCCAATTAAAACATCGGCTTTCCCCGATCGAAAAGTTTTTAAAAGCTCTTCATGAGAGCCTTTACGACGGGTTGTGTCTGCATCCATTCTCAGAGTTCTTATATGAGGAAGTAGAGCATGGAGACTTTTTTCAACAAGTTCTGTTCCTACACCTCTAAAATGAAGGGTTGCTGTTTTTTGACATTGAGGACATGTTTGGGGAATTGGGGCTTGGGTGAAGCCACAAAGGTGGCACGCGAGATAATTTTTTTGTTTATGAAATGTTAGGCTTAAAGAACAGTTAGGACATTCAAGACTTTGATTGCAAGATACACACAAAAGAAAAGAATGGTAACCCCGTCTGTTAAGAAAAAGGAGGGTTTGCTCCCCTTTTTCGTAGCGGCTTTGAAGGGCTTCTAAGAGAGGCTCTGAAAAGAGGGTAAAACGATTTGTGCGCTGCCATTCTTGTTTCATGTCTACCAATTTAACTTTGGGAAGATCTGTTTTTTCAGCCCGACATTTAAGGGTTCCTAAAAGATATTTTCCCTTCTTTCCATTTGTATAGCTCTCTAAAGAAGGAGTCGCACTTCCTAAAACCACAGTTGCATGTTCTTTTTTTCCCCTCATAATCGCCACATCGCGTGCATGATAACAGGGCTGTTCATCACTTTGTTTATAAGAGCTTTCATGTTCTTCATCGACAATGATGAGACCGACATGTTTAACGGGTAAGAAGAGAGCTGAGCGTGCTCCTATCACAATGGCAATATTTCCTTGTTGGGTGGCATGCCAGATATCAAAACGCTCTCCTTCGCTTAAACGGGAGTGAAAAATTCCTAACTTTTCACTAAAACGGGAACGAAAACGTTCAATCATCTGTGTTGTGAGAGCAATTTCGGGTGCAAGGAAAATGACCCCTCTTTTTTGAGAAAGACACTTTTCAGTGGCTTGCAAGTAAATTTCTGTTTTTCCACTTCCCGTGACACCATGGATAAGATGTGTTTGAAAGATTTTTTTTTCAAGTGAAGAGGCAATATTTTGAAAGACTTTCCTTTGCTCAACGTTAAGGGTTTTGGGTTTTGTTTGAAAAAATTCAAAATCTTGTAGAGGGTTTCGGTCCACTTCGATATGAGTGAGCTTGATTATTTTTTTTTTAACGAGTGTTTTAACAGGGCTTAAAGAGGTCCCGCTTGTTTTTAACAGGGTGCTTAAAAGCATTCCTTTTTCTTTTTTTTCTTTGAGAAGAAGGTTCAAGATAGTTGCTTGTTTGGGATGTGTATGCCTGAGAGAAGCGCAAAGAGAAGCATATTGGTTAGAAGAGAGATTTTTTTGGACAAAAAGTTGCTTTTTGGGTTTTATTTTTTTACGAATCGGGGAAGGAAGAAAGAGATGAAGCACTTTTCGAAGAGGTGTACAATAATAAAGACTGATCCAGTTTGCGAGTTCAAGGAGAATCGGAGAGAGAAGACTTTTTTCACTTAAGATTTCTTTGACTTCTTTTAAAGGGAAAGGAGAAGGAAGAGGATTTTTTTTGAGAGCAATGACGGTTCCTTTGCGCAAGTGTTTTTTTACAGGAACTAAAACTCGTGATCCGATCGCTAATGGATTTGCATATTTAGAAGGACACTTATAATCAAGAGGCTCATTGATGCCTTGATCGATTAAAACTGAAATAGATAAAACTAAAGGGGTTGAAGAGTTTGACACAACTGATTCCAAAGAGAGCGTTTAAGAGAAGGGTTTTTAAGATAGAGAGAAAGATCGGGGAGAAGAAAGAGAGGGGTTTGATGTAAAAAATGGGTTTTTTGATTGGAATTTTCTCTATAAAAAAAAAGAATCTGCTTGGAGTTAAAAATCAAAGTATTGGAGGCAAGAATCAATTTGAGTTTAGGAGATTTTAAAAAAAGATCCCATTTTTTCTCTTTTTCAATGGTTGCAAGTTGAATCACTTTTGAAGGAGCAAAAGAAATTGTTAAAGCTTTTGCAATATTATTTAAAAATGGGTGATAGATTTTTTCTGAAGAGAGAATAGGAATTTCGGGGATTTCAAAAGTTTGTTTAAAAGATTCTTTGATTCTTTTAGCTTTTTTATCTGTTGGAGGAGTTTCATAAAGATAAAGATTAGGGAAAATATCTCTAAAAAGAAGACGCATATTTTGAAAAGAGGTTTGAGATGTCACAGGTGACAGGGGAGATAAAGCAAGAGGCAAGGGTTTTTTATCTTTGATTTTAAGGATCTTTTTGGGTTGTTTGATCTCAGGAATAGGGGGTTTTTTTTGAGTTTTTGAAGAAGAAGAAATAGGAGATTCTTTTTTAATCCTATTTTGTAGATTTGAGTGCATGGGAGGGAGTGTTAGAAGCTCAGTCTCTTTTTTCTTAAAGCACATGAGCTCCTCGACATAAGAGAGAGTTCCTTCAATGACATGGAGATAGAGGGTTTTTGCTTTGGACATATCCCCATTAAATCATAGACCTTTTAAAAGTTTCCATCTCTATTATGCATTATCCCGAGCACTCCAAATTTGAGATCCTTGCATAAGGCGACTTGAAACCGGATGCAACCCCCTATTTTGCATGCCCTCTCTGGGAAAAAACAGACACGAGTGTTTTTCGATATATCCAACAAATTCCCGAATGGATAAGTTTGTAACCTAATTTATGGGACTGCCTTGAATTGGAAAGTCATCATCTAAAGGATCTTTTCTCCTTAGGCTTGACATAAGTCGCATCTCTTTTTGTGCTCTCAAGAGTATGTGAATTTGCACCTTTCACAATTTTCGAAAAAAATCTCAGTTTATCCGAAAAGTTTTTCAGTTCAAGGCAGTCCTAATATCGCAAATGCAGACCTTCAAAAAGGTCTGCATTTGCTTGAGGATGGATAGATATTTATAAACGTTTTAATTGTTTTTTAGTATTGAAGAATCCTTATGATTTCATCTTTGTTATTGCCATCACCATCAGTGCAACTTGCTCTATAAGGGTTTGTTGAAGTGATGATCCAATGTTTATCGTTAAAGGATTTTTTGGGGGCAAGAATGGTTTTCCCTGGGAAGATCGTTGCAAGGTGTTCTCCAAAGCAAAGATGAACTCCTCCTTTTTTTTGACCTACTTTGCAAGCTTGAAGTGGAATAATTGCATCAGGTGCAAGCACTATTTCTAGGGTTTTTATCTTAGTCTTTGAAGTCGTATTCATAACTATTTGAGAATAGTTCTTTTTTATTTGAGCCGCATTGTCAACATAATTTGGGGCAAATGAAATGGTATCGGAATCTCCATGCCCATTCCATATAAAAACTTGAATACGTTGTTTTGCGATTTGACTGATGGCTTTTGCATCTTCAACCATTTTAGAACAATCTGACATTTCTAAAAGTATGATGTTATATTTTTCTGACATGAGTGACATTCGAAAACCGATAAATGGGTTGATTGAACATACTTGGTGGTTGATAATGTTGTTGTTACAAAATAGATTTATTTTAAAATTGGCACTATTTTTCAAAGTTTTCCATTCTTCAAATTTTCCCCTTGCAATCGCATAAACGGCAAGTGGTTTATTTTGATTAGGTAATAAATTTTGATTGAGTCTATTTTGTGCCAGTATTATGAAATTTTTATTCAGTAGATAGAGGCTATAATTTATTGGATCTCCTACCCATTTTTGAGGTGTTTTGTTTTTTGATTGTTGGGTTGCTTGCAGAGATTCTTTTTCAGAGAGAAGTTGAATTTCGTTTAATGTGAGATTTCTTAGCACTCTACCCCCTACCCTTCCTGTTTTCAAGAGGGTCGTTTTCATGGGTTTGCCTTCTAAGTTGAGCCAAAAATAATTATTGGTAACCATGAGGTTGAAACCAAGGTTGAGAGCCTCTTTATAGCCTACATTTTTATTATTTGAATTTATAGGGTCTGAAAATATGTTGTCTAGAGAGGTTTTCTTTATTAAAAATTGGAAGAAAGGTTGAATTTCTTTTTTTGTTTTTGCGATTTTAATTTTGTTTTGAAAGCAATAGATTTGATTTTCTAATAAATCTTCTGAATTGGGAAGTGACGAGAATTGATTGTAAGTAAGGTAAGGGAGTAAATCTTTATTATCGATGTTTATGAAGTCAAGTTGAATGACATCATTTGATAGGGAAGGAACCTCACTTACAGGAAGTTTGGATAAAAGTTGCATGCATTGTGTCCCCAAAGTCTTGAAGTTAAGTGAATTCTGTTTTATTTGTTGAGCTAGATTATTGATTTGAGCGACTTTAAAGCGATTGATTTCTTTATATTTTTCTTGGGAAATCAAGTTTTTTTTCAAGTAACCAGAGAGTTTGTGATCATGAATATTTGATAAGTTTTGTGTACTTACATGATCTAAGATACATTGAAGATCTTTTTTTATTTGTGGGTCAGAATTGTTGCTGAGTTGATCTAATTGATTTAGATCCTCTTGTAAATCATTCAGATATAAAGAATTAAAAATTTTATTTGCAATCTTTATGGTTTTTTTCTTTTGCTCACTAAGAGCTCTACAATTCTGGACAAGTTCGGAATCTGAGTTTGTAAACTGCTTGATATCATAGGAATCAAAAATTTTTCTTAAATCTTGAGCATCTTCTTTTGAAGGGTTTAAAAAGTTTGCCTGATTGAGCAATTCATTAAGATTTTTTGATTTTAGGTTTTTTTGAATCTTTATCGGTTTATTTGATTGTTTCATAAGATTTTGATAGAAAAGAATCACTTGAAAGCGCTCTTTTGAAACATATTTTTTGATTTGCTCTTTAGGCATCTTTTCAAAGTTTTTTAAACTAAAAGCCTTTAGAAATGCTTTTATCTCGTTTTCAGAAAGAGATTTTTCACAGTGGTTTAAATATTCTGCTTTTTGATGAGTGTCTGAAGGAAGTAATTTTGCTTGATCTAATGATAAATT
>JANQJX010000068.1 GCA_028281425.1 Simkania sp. | reverse complement strand
CTCCTTGGATACAAAGATGACCAAGGCGAGTTTGTTTCATCAAGGTCTCAATGATCCTATCGCCTCCAAATTCTTGTGCTATAAGAGCATCGATTTCACATTTTTCTTCCAAAAAATCTTTCAATGAGAGCCTCTTTTCATTCTATTTCTAAAGAAAATTTCTCAATGAATGGGGTAGATGTAAATGTTTTGAGACTGATTCTTTATAAGAAGAATACCATTTGGTTTTATTTCATAAGCATATTTGCCTTGATATGGCCATGTATCTGTTTCATCTACATTAGAAAATGTTTTTATGGATTCAAATTTTTCTTCTATCTTTTTGGGAAGGATGACTTTATGATCAGAGATCTGATCAAATTTGCAATGAAATACAACATTTTTCTTTTTATCGAAGGCTATAAAGATAAATCCAGAGCGAGTGCTCTTTCCATCGTCCATTTTTGCAACAAGACCCAATTTTGTGACATTGCTTTTTTGTTGCGGTGCGTATTCATACTGAAAAGCATATTTTGAATGAAAACCAGGTAAAGATAATAGGGGAATCACGCACTGCACGTTATGGTCACTGCAGGTTTTGTTAAAAGCCTCCCAATCAAGCGAAGAATATCTGGAATCTTTTATGTGGATCTGTTTGCAAATTGCAGGATCCTTCCATTTTGCCACTCTGTGAGCAGGGTGAAGCTGATATTTATTTGGGGAGATATTTAAGTCAATAAGTGCTTTTTCAAAATTAGAAAGCTTGGGATTTTTTAGGGAAGTGGAAGCTTTTGCTGTTGTAGAATAAGATTTTATGATTTCATCTTCGTGTTTAGAAATATCTTTTGGTAAGATAGTCTTTCTCGATTTTTTTTCTTCTTCAATGCTCTTCCAAAGATTTATTTGAACTGCAATCAGAGCGGCTATGTCTTTTATCCCGTTGTTTTTAGCTTTTTGCACAAAGCGATTCATAAGTTGTTCTATCTGTTGCATGGATTGTTGTACAGTTTTTTGTACAAAGCGAAGTCGAAGTTGCTCTCTTTTGGAGAGTTTGGAAACAAGGGAGTGATTCTCTTTATTCTTATTTTTTTGTATTTTTTGTTTAAGTGCTTCTTTTATAGAGAAGCCTTGTGCAAAACAAATATTGAGGCTTTCGATCTGTAAACATAATTCTTTCTTTATTTCTTCATACGAAAAATGGTTGTTAGGATTTTTCCACACATGGGAGTATGCTTCAAAACACTCTTCAAATATTTCAGTTAAAATTTTGTTTCTTAATTGGTTTATTTTTTTTTCGTTTTCGGGGCTTAAGTGCCTAAGTTCATTTTTTCTTGTTTTTAAAAATGTTGCCACGTTTTGCTTCAGGACTTCTTCTTGAGATTTGTTTGCATATTTAGCGAACAGCTCTTTTGTTTTTTGAGTAGTTGATGGAGTCAAGATGTCAGAGGCTTCGTTTTCCGCATCTGGGGTGATTGTGTCGGCTTGTGGGTCTAATATTGCTGTATAGATTTTAATCTCATCAGCAGAGGTAGAAAAATTAGTGTTGTTTTCATTGGATAAGATGAGCTGATTATTGGGATAATTTTTGCTTTCGGTTTTTTCTTCTTCTATACATTCGTATTCATCTTTTTGATAATTGGGATTGGGGCGAGAGCTCTTTAAAGAAGAAGAATTGTTGGGAG
>JANQJX010000024.1 GCA_028281425.1 Simkania sp. | reverse complement strand
CACCTATCTCTCCATGATGAAGATCGAGTGACTAGGGTATTGGGGATATAAAATCAAATGACACAGTTGGATGCACAGACCCGAATTTTTTCACAACACCCCTAGATCTTTTCCTTGCAAACATAGAATTAAAAAAAAATTATTTAACGCTGATTTTTTTAAATAAGGGGTAGTCAAAAAGAGCTTCAAAATCTTTTTTAAATGCTTTTTTATTTTTTTGATAAGCTTCATGAAAGGTTGTCATAGCGCTCATCATACGACTTAAAGGCTCATGATCAATAAGACGCTCTCTTATCAGCAAAGCGGGTTCGAAAAGCATGAAATAAAGCGTTGTTTGTTCTTTTTGTGTGTAATGAGGCTGAGAGCTCATCATTTTTATCATAGAATAGAAGCTAAAATTAGCGATGCTTCCAAGATCCACTCCATCCTTACAGGTAAAACTGAAAAAAGAAGGCTTGATCAGGTCAATAATTTTAAGAATAAGACATTGATAGAAAATTTCAATAAAATCCAAGCGATTTAAGCGTGTAAATTCTTTTTGACTCGAAAAAATGTGTTTGTGAATCAAGAGAAGCATTTTATTTGTAAATGCTTTCATCTCTTTTTTTGAAAGAGATTTTGAGAAAAAATAGCCGCAATCTTCTCCTCCATTGATCTGTTCTTTAAATATTTTAATAAAATCTTTTGCATTTGAAATCTCTTTATATTCTGATTTTTGGAAATAAAAATCATTCTGTTTAGGTAAAGTGACTAAAATCATTTGAGAGAGATACTGAGAGCGTCTTGAGAGTTTTTCGAGAGCATGACAACGAGCATAATCTTTCCAAGAAGTACGATCTTGCAAGTTAAAAATCAAATGGGTTTTTGGGTCTTTTTGAGATTTTAAGTAGCGCAAATACTCTTTAAATTCATCTACGATAGTTGCCTTGTTGATATTTTTATGAAAAGAAGGACAGGGTAAACGAAGACAGACTGTTTCAAATGATTGACTCAATAAGGTAAAAAGAGCATGAGGTTGATTGTTTTGAAGCAAAGGATCAAACCCCTCTTGTTCTCCTCGTTTAGAGAAAATATCAAGAGTTTTAAAGAGGGGACCATTAGGATAATTTTTTAAGAGAGAATGAAGGGCATCATGAAGACTGAGTAAATGATTCCAAAATCTTAAAGGATCTTCATTATCAGGGCAGAATCCTTTTTTATTTTTTTTCAAAAGATAGGAGAAAAATTGAATAAAGTCTACAGAGTCTTTTTTTGGGGTAAAAAAAGCAAAGCAACATTTTTGAATGAGCTGTACAATAGAGCAAGAAAGTTGATCGAGTTCTTGTAATAAATGAGAGACAAGTTTTTTGTATTCTTTAGATGACAAAACCTCTCTTAGGTGAATTTGAAAATTATGAAAATAAAGAGAGCAGCTTTTATTCATGGACTTTTCGATGAGGTTACGAGGGTTTGCTGCTAAAAATAAGGCAAGGATCATTTTATTGATTTGTCGAATGAAAGGAAGGTTAAGATGTTGAAGAGCATTGGCATAATAAGTTTGAATCGTCTCATGAATTTGAAAACGTATGTCTTCTGCAATTTTTTGAAGTTGCCTATCTGTAAGAATTTGGATACGAAGGAGAGGGTCTTCTTTTTTTTGAAAAGCAATCATTTGATCAAAATCGGTGACTAATTTAATGTGGCGGAGTAAGTTACGGTTGAAAAAGGGCATTCCATCATCTTTTCGGACATAAAATAGCTCATATTCTCGGTCTTTTTTCACCATTTCTAAATCTTTAAGGCCAAGCTTTTCAATTCCGACCTGAGGCCTATCTATTTGCCACTCTTCTGTCCATTTGTTTTCTTTTTCTAAGACTTTTTGGAAGCGTTTTAAAATTTTATTCTTATAAAATTTTCTAAGATCTTGATATTCTGGGATCTCTTTAATTTTTCCTTCTTTGTAAGTATACTTAAAGAGAGAAGTGTATTGATTGAGTTTTTCTGCGGCTTCATTGGCAAGAATCATAATGGCTTTTACACCTCGTTGCATTTCAATATCTTCGAAATGTTCTTTTTCTTTTTGGTAAAGAGACTCTAGATAATGATGGACACTTCTGAATGTTTTTTTAATCGTTTTCAGCGTTGTTTCTTTCTCGCTTTTCTTAAGAGACTTAAGAGAAAGCAATTTTGTTTTGATATTTTTTTTAAAATCTTCGCTACTCATCTCGATATCGATTTCTACGATATGGGAAAGATTATCAATCGCATCGGTAATAGAAATCTTACTTTCTT
>JANQJX010000062.1 GCA_028281425.1 Simkania sp. | reverse complement strand
AGCAGGAACTAGTAGGAAGCAGCGATGCATGCTTAACTCTCCAAAGTGCTGTTCAAGCACTAGGGAATCCTCTTCGTTTACGGAGAGGAGGATGTCAACTGCAATTCTTTTAGGGACTTGCCTTGAACTGGAGAATCCTCGTCTAAAGGATCTTTTCTTCTTAGGCGTTAAAGATAAGTCGCACATCCTTTTGCTCTCTAAGGGTCTAGTGAATTTGCACCTTTCACAATTTTTAAAAAAAATCTCAATGGATCCGAACAATTTTTCAGTTCAAGGCAGGTCCTTTAGGTGAGGTTGCCATCTTCCCCCCGAGAATTTCTTAAGTCTTGAAAAACATTCGTGTATGCCTTTTTGAAAGAGGGGGCATGCGAAACTTAGGCTAAGAGAGTGCCTTGAAGTGAAATTTTCTGGGAGGAATTTTTCATTTTTTCAAAGATTCAATCTCTTCTACATGAATATCATCGATTGAGATGAGCCTCTATCTTTCTAATGAAACCTGCGAATCAGTAGAGATTTTACTATATAGCCCTTGGTGATCGGAGAGTGCTTCTGAGGTAAGTTGGTCTTCTCTGTATCCCGATTTCACAATTGATGTTTGTATTTCTTTAATATTTCCCCCTTTTAAAATAAGGATATGGTCCAGGTTTAATCCATGAGAAGTTTTTTTCGATTTATAAAAAATTTGATTGGAAAGGGAATCTCCTGACCAAGTTTTGGTATCAATAGAGCTGCATTCAAAAAATTGTTTGCTAAAAAGATGGCAGCACTCTGGATCGTCTGCATTAAGATCACCTGCTAAAACAAAACCTTTTCTCATTGTTTGGTGGTTTTTAATATGATTTAAAATCATTGTTGCTTGTGTTTTCCTCAAGGCTATTTCGGTTTCTTTTGGATGTTGTGGTTCTAAGGAATGTTGCATGTGGGTGCTATAGATGCGAATAGCCTCTTTCTGAGCATTTTTTATGTCGAAAGAAAAGAAACCTTTTCTGATATATTTTGCAGCTCCTATCCCCTTTGTAGGAAAAGAAGTAAACTTTGGAGTGCTAACATGGAGTTTAGTTGCAATAAAAATTCCCGAGGATAATCCTAAAATTTGGGGGCCAATATTTAAGTAAAAATGTGTATATTGATCAGATAATTTTTCCTTAATATAAAAAGCTTGTGTTGCATCAAACAACTCAAATAAAAGAACAATGTCAGCATCTTGTTCTCTTAATTTTTCAATGATCTTATCTATTCTATAAGAGACAGGCAAAACTCCGCCACTGCTTATAGAGCATCCTGGGATGAAACAAATATTCCAAGATAGAATCGAAAAATGGTGTTTAAAAAATGGGGTCTCTTTTGCTAATCCCTTTTCATAATAAAAAGGTTCTTCCTGATTATAGATGATGAAGAAACGGAGAAATAAATCTGGTAAAAGCGTTCCTAAAGAAAGGTAAGATAAATGAAGGAAATTTGTAAAAAAAGTCATTTTTTTTATCTTCCTTGAAATTGATGCCTGAGGGTAAATGTAATCGATACTTTTCATAAGCTGCCAGTTTTCTATTGCTAAATAGGCATAATGAGTTAAGGATGATTCTATTTTAATTACGATTTTTTGATGGTTTTTTATGAAATTATTAAGAAAATTAGAACCAAAAACAAAAAGAAATACAAGAAAAATAACTCGAATGAATCTATTCAAATTAGAAGCCCAAGGTTTTTTTGGAAAGGCATAGGAGCTAATTTGCATTTTGCGTGTCTACTTTTTCGAAAAGAGATACGCGATTGTTTACAGAGCATGCGGATTTTTGTAGAGTAAACAGAGGAATGCAGGATAACAGTATTTGTCATTTATCATCAAAATAAATATTTTACTCGTTCATATTGTTGTCTTTTCTATTCTCATGGGGCTGCCTTGAACTGAAAAATTATCGTCTAATTGAGAAATTTGTAAATCTTTTACCCCGGGTTGCGATCTATTTTTCCCTTTAGCGCTAACCCAACTTTCGCATCTTTCAGATAAAATCTCCTAATTTCCATAGATATAGAATCCTTAAGATGCTGATAATAAGTATGATATGAATATTAAATTGCGAAAATTAGCTTTGTAGTGTCTGTAAAATAAT
>JANQJX010000209.1 GCA_028281425.1 Simkania sp. | reverse complement strand
CTCTGATAGTCAGATAGACTTTGCTTCTTTCCATAAGTCTACCTAACCTCTGCACTTTATCGTCCCTTTTGCTATGTATTTTACTTTACCTTTGACATATGGACCCAAAGAGTACATTTGGGCAAAAAAACGCCACCCTCCAAAATGTGCGCTAGCAGGAGTATCGTGACTTGAGTAAAACCGTGAGAGCACAAGTGGATCAGGGCCCGAAACAATAAGATCCACTTCTAGTTCAGAATAATCTCCATGGATCGTGCTGACCCCTTCAACAATACTTGCAGGATCTCCCTCCCTGGACCCCAACAACTGGAGGCTTGTATCATTTGCACGCAAACCAAAAACAAAAAGTAACGGCAACAAAAAAAAGATGGGATTTAGGAAAAAGCGCTTCAAATAAATGGCCTCCTAATGAAGAGGGATATAACAACTTAAGTGGATGAGCATAATTGAAACGAAATTTCTTGTGCAAAATAAAATTTCTATGAGCTAAGGCAAATTTTTGATGTGAAACAGTGAGCTCTTGCTGAAGCTAGCTGAAAAATACCTAAGCACCTTCACTTGAAGATTGCTCAGAAAATGGACACCTTAAAGCTCTAAATAAGATTTTCTCTACCCACATAAGTGGTTTTCTTGATATGAGGACAGAAACAGGAAACCTCAAATGAACCTGCTATCAACAAGCGCCGGAATATGGGAAGAATGCATCGATCTCATTGCTAGAAGACTCTAAGCTAAGATGTTTGCGCTGCCTTAAACCAGCTCAAAAGCGCCGCAGCGCATCATTTAGACGCAAGTAATGTTGAAAGAAGTATGGATAGACGTAGGAAACGGAAGAGGAGGGATTCGAACCCCCGGTCCCGTTAAGGACTTCTGTTTTCAAGACAGATGCATTCGGCCACTCTGCCACTCTTCCAATACAGAAACTTTAAATCCCATAAACTCGCATTCCTCACAAATCCACGAAATTTGAGCAAGAAGTTTGAATCAAAGAGTTAACCTTACGTGGCATCTTTCATATTCCGATTTCTATATTCCCAAGAAATAGGGGTTAAAGATTCAAAAGGATTTATCCCCTAGTTTATCATTTTTTTAGAAAACAGCCAAGGTTTTTATCTCTGATATCAAGCAGTAAACTGCTCCAGAAAGCGGAGATCATTTTCAGTAAACAATCGAATATCATCAATACGAGAGCGGAGCATAAGAAGACGCTCGATTCCCCCTCCCCAAGCATAACCCGAATAAATTTCAGGGTCAATTCCCCCTGCCTTTAAAACACGAGGATGAACCATTCCTGCTCCACAAACCTCAACCCATGAGGTCTGTTTGCAAAGAGCACATCCTTTTCCAGAACATATGATACACTTAAGATCTATTTCCATTCCTGGTTCTACAAAAGGAAAATAACTTGGACGTATTCTCATTTCGACTGATCGCTTAAAAACTTTTGTATAAAACTCTTTCATCGTTGCAAGCAAATCTCCAAAATTGACCTTTTTATCAATATATAACCCATCCACTTGATGAAAAAAAACGTGAGAGCGTGCTGTAATTGTCTCATTTCGATAGCATTTACCCGCAGCAATGATACGTATAGGAGGTAATGTATTCTCCATAACATGTTGTTGAATTGCCGTTGTATGAGAACGGAGCATCACGTTTTCACTCAGATAAAGTGTGTCTTGCATATCACGGGCAGGATGATCAACAGAGTAATTAAGGCCCCCATAATTATAGTATTCCGTTTCGATTTCAGGAGAGGCTTGAAAGGAAAATCCCATTCCTGCAAGAATTTCAATGACTTCTTCTAGTATTTGAGATAAAGGATGTATACGCCCGAAAAAACGACGTCGTCCTGGCATAGTGACATCGATTTTTTCTTTTTCCAAACGTAAAGTCAATTCTTCTTCTTGAATTTCTTGACTTTTAGTTTCAAGAGCACTTGCAATGTGTTCTTTTAAGATGTTGATCTCTTTCCCTATATGAGGACGCTCAGCTTGATCACATTTTCTAAGCTCTTTCATTAAAGACTGAATAGAGCTCTTTTTTCCCAGATATTTTACCCGGAGTCTCTCAATCTCTTTTGTATGTCGACAATTTTCAAGCTCTTCATTAAAGAGATGATTTAAACTTTTAATCTTATTTTGCACAAAGAGGGCCTCCTTTCCATTCTTCTGAAAGAAAATAGATAGGGAATATCTTTTGCAATTTATACAAGGGCTTTTTTGGCATGATCAACAATAAATGAGAAAGCTTTTGGATCTTTAATGGCAAGATCAGAAAGCATTTTACGATTGATTTGACAACCCAATTTGACTAAACCCGCGATCAATTTACTATAAGAAATCCCATTGACTTTTGCCCCTACTCCAATGCGCGTGATCCAAAGACGGCGAAAATCTCTCTTTTTCTTTTTTCGATGTTCATAATTAAAAGCCATCGCTTTCATCACAGCATCTTGCGTTAAGCGTACATGATTTTTCCGATCTCCAGTAAATCCTTTTGCTTGCTTTAAAAGATTTTTTCTTCTCCGTCTAGAAGCAACAGACTTTTTTGTTCGAACCATTTTTTTTTCTCCTTCCTCGTCTCTATTTTAGGCTAAACGTGCAAGACGTTTATAGAGTTTTGCATAGCTTTCACTCATCACAATCGATTTTTTCAATTGACGCTTCCGTTTAGATGTTTTTTTCGTCAAAATATGACGACGGCCTTGTTTTGAGCGCATAAGCAACCCACTACTTGTCATCTTAAAACGTTTTCTAACTGCCTTTTTCGTTTTGACTTTTGGCATTCTTTTCTCCTTTAAATTTTTTCCCTATAGGAGCTAAAACCAAACTTAAATTTTTCCCTAAAAATTTAGGTGGTGCTTCAACCTGAGCAATATCTTCGAAAGAACTAATAAACCGATTGATCACTTTTTGTCCCAATTCAGGATAAGAGAGCTGACGCCCTCTAAACATGCAAGTAATACGGACTTTATTTCCTTTATCGATAAATTGTCTTCCTTTTTTGATCTTTGTTAAAAGATCATGTTCATCGATATTGGGTTTTACTTTAATCTCCTTGAGCTTTGCCTGGTGTTGCCCTTTTTTACTTTCTCGCTCTTTTTTCGTGATCTGATAGCGGTACTTGCCATAATCTATAATCTTGCAAACGGGAGGAATCGCATGAGGTGAAATCTCAACAAGATCAAGCCCATCTTGCTTGGCATGCATCACTGCTTCTTTGATAGAAACAATTCCAATTTGGTTTCCATCTTTCCCAATTAGACGTACTTTTTGAGCTCGTATTTCTCTATTAGTTTTCAAATCTTAAATCACCCTGCAATTCGAAAAATCGACTATTACGTTAAATCTTACTCAAAACGCTGTTTTTTTAGCGACACCTTTCATACGCTCATCAAAACTTATCCCTTTTGCTTCGATAAGAAGCGCAATCCATTTTTCTATTTGACCAAATAAGCTTCCAATGACAACAGCTCTATCCTTTCTATTTTCCACTTCTAAAAAAGGCCCTTCATTCAACCGACCATAACGATCTTCAATTTTCCAAATCATTTTTCCTTTCTTTCCTTTCTTTTTTTCAACTTCTAAATGAAAAAAAGAAACAATCTTACCAAAGATTTCAGAGATTTCTTGATCATTTTTAGGAAAGAAAATTTGAACGCTTCCATTAAAATCAAACATTCTAAGGGTTTTTTCGATGAATTGCAAGGAAGAAATAAGCTCATTTGCTAAATGTTTTTTTAAACAAAAAATATGAAAACGTTCAAACATATAATTTTTTGCACAATAAAATCCCTCCCAAGGATCTATTCCATCATCAGAAAGAACCTCTCCTATTTCAGCAATGCGAAAAGGCTTTTCTTTGAATGAAATCTGTCTACTTATAAGAAATCTCTCATGGTTTTCTAAGAGAGAGCCCCCTCCACTTTTGACTAAGAAATAGCCCTGATCTAATAAGCGATCTTCTAAAAAATGAAGCAATTTTCTGATGAGTTTTTTTCCTTCTAAAAACCAGTAAACTTGATGTCTTTCTCTTAAATGCTTTTTTCGCTTAATAAGGATCCAAAAAAGGGCCCGTTGTTCTCCAAATTTGCGATGCTCTAGTGCTTCTAATTCCTTTCTACGTTTCAAAATTTTTTTTTTACTTTGAGAGTCTAAAAAGATCGTTCCTTCAATCCGCATCACCTCTCTTTCTTTTCCCTGAAATGAAATAGGGGGGCGAGAAGAGAGTTTCAAAAGTTTCACCTGCCCAATTTCTTGGCTTCTCTTTAAGTAAGGAGGAGGACATAAATCGATAAATTGATCCATAATAAAAATATCTAATAGAGATTTTTGACTCCCTTTTGCAAGGATACTCGGATAATAGCGTTGATGGTATTTAAAAAATGCAGCTGCATTTTCAGGAATCATCTGTCGATGTTCGATGGGATGATCTTCCCTTATGATCGAAGACATACGTTCTTCAATAAAAGGAAACATTTCATTAGAAAAAGGGTAGGGAAAACAAAAATCATAGGCAAAACCAAGTCTTGTGGCCCTTCCTTCTATAGGGTAAGCTTTAGGACAAAGCTGTGAAACTGCAGCCATCAAGACTTCTGCAGCACATTGGTAGTTTATAGAGAGATTCATAGAAAATCAAGATCAATAATGGGATATAGCTGACTCGAACAGCTGACCTCCACGATGTCAACGTGGCGCTCTAACCAACTGAGCTAATACCCCAAATTCTAAGGTACAATCACTTTTTTACACTAAGAAAATTTAAGTGATTTCAACTTAAAGTACAACCTCTGATTTTTTTAAATTTTAAACTTCTTCAATCTATTTTTTCCCTTTAGCCCCCATTTTATGCCCCCTCTAAAAAATTCACATGCTCTGTAAACACTCGCACATCCCTTTTCGAAAGAGAGGAGAAGAAATAGGGGGTCATATTTCAAAACAATTTATGACAAAAAAAGAACCTTATGCTCTTTTCTCATAGATGATAAAGGGATAAATAGGTAAGATTTAAGAAATTTGTCTTTTAAAATGGGCCTGCTTAAAATTATCCTCTTTTAACATAGATATCTTAAATTTTTCTTCACTTTGATTTGCTAAACTCTCATGGGATATGTTCATTCGAGATGAAGAAAAAAAGGGGTAAAATCAGAAAAATAGTAGATTTTGAGCAATCTAAAACAATACCTATGAAAACCAAACTTATTAAGCCTGACTCTTTTTTTTCAAAAATCTTAATCTTCTTTTTTTCCATCGGAATGCTTGTTGGCATAGAGTGCTATTTTCGCTATTTAACTCATGGTTTTGGAATCACAAGTATTTCGTCAAAACTTTCTTATCAAACAAACTGGGATGTTACGATCTCAAAGACAGATCTTACCGAAGTCGAAAAAGCTCTTATTCAAAGCTATGTTTACCTCGGAAGCGGAAGTCAAAGCTATGTTTTTTTAAGTAAAGATCAAAATTACGTGATCAAATTTTTTAAACATAAAAGATGGCGTTTAAATCCCTTATTAAAGACTCTATCTTCATCACTCCCTTCTTTTTTTAAAAAAAAGCAACAAGAATGGGAAGCGAGAAAAAAAAGGACACTTCATAAAACTTTTAATAGCTGCAAAATTTCTTATGAATTATTTAAAAATGATACAGGACTGATCTATATCCATCTTAATAAAACGCATCATCTTAAAACCATTCTTACTCTTTCCGATCCCATTGGACTTAAATATAAACTCAATCTTGATGATTTTGAATTTATCCTACAGAAAAAAGCGCTTCCTACAGATGAATATTTGCTTAAATTAAAAAAGAACAATCAAACTGAAAAAGCTAAAAAAGCTCTTAAAGAAATTTTTAAGTTTACCGAATACCGAGCTCAACTTGGCTATAGTGATAAAGATCCTCATCCTATCCGAAATTTTGGCTTTATCGATGGAAGAGCCATTGAAATTGACATAGGAGGATTCCATCATGATCCTAAAAAAGATCTTCATTACTATCGCCATTTTGAGTTGATAAAAATTCAGAAAAAACTCCTTCCCTGGCTCAATAAAAATTATCCCGAACTTTCCTCTTTTGCTTTAAATCAAATTGCTAAGCTTAAAAGAAAAGAATAGATCAAAACGTTTATTCACTTTATCATCTAAACTAAGAAATCTTTTTGGAATCAAACCTTGAATAAATTGTATGCAGCTGATCTGGCCGTGCACTTTGACTCCAAAAACCTCGAAATAGGCCACAATCCGAGGGATATTAAGTTTTTCAGTTTGATTGGCAAGGATTTAAGGGAATGATGACAAGTTGAATTTTTTGAAATGAAAAAAAATATTTTTTTTGCCTTTTTTATCCTACTCCTTTTTTCGCTTTGTTGCTGCACAAAAAAAGAGGGTAAGCATCAAGAGAAAAGAAAAAAAACAATTCGCATCAATGTGAATTATACCCCTTTTACACTTGACCCCCGTATGAGTACAGACCCCGTTTCTACTCACCTTCATCTTATGCTCTATGAAGGATTAACACATCTTGAACCTGATGGGACTCTTTCATATTCTCTTGCTGAATCGGTAGAAATTTCAAAAGATTTTAAAACCTATATCTTTCATCTCAAAGAAAGTTATTGGTCTGATGGGACTTCCCTCACAGCTTTTGATTTTGAAGCTTCTTGGAAAGCTGCCCTCAACCCTAAATTCCTTTCTCGAGCAAGTCATCTTCTCTTTCCAATTAAAAACAGTGAAAAAGCAAAAAAAGGGCTTTGTTCAATAGATGAAGTCGGTGTAAAAGCTCAAGACGCATACACCCTTATTGTCGATTTAGAAAAACCAACGCCTTATTTCATGCAATTGACTGCTTATACAACTTTTTTTCCCGTTCCAAACCAAGGCAAGAAAGTGGGTCCCTTCAAAGGTCAAAGAGACTCTTTAGTCTCTAATGGTCCTTTCACTCTTTCCTATTGGAAAAATGAAGATGAAATCCTCGTAAAAAAAAATTCTAAATTTTGGAATAAACATCGTGTCAAAATTGAACAAGTTTCCATAACGATTATTGGAAGTGAAAATACAACTCTAGAACTCTTTGAAAAAAACGAACTCGATTGGATAGGAGGATTGATATCCCCTCTTCCCATCGATGCAGTCACTGTTTTAAAACAAAAAAATCAGTTTCATATTTGCCCAATTGTAGCACTCAATTTTTGTGTGTTTAATACAAAAGTTTTTCCTTTTAACAACAAGCATATTCGAAAAGCCTTTTCTTATGCTATCAACCGAAATTTGATTTCTGAACATGTCACCAAAATGTTTGATAAAGTAGCCACAAGCTTGATTCCTTCTATTTTAAAAAAAACCAAAGTTCCTCCATTTTTTTCAGATGGCAATGTAAAAAAGGCTCAATTTCACCTGCAAAAGGGACTTGAAGAACTCGGTTTAAAAAAAGAAGATCTCTCTCCATT
>JANQJX010000199.1 GCA_028281425.1 Simkania sp. | reverse complement strand
TGCGAAAATCAGAAAACCATCTTTCAGGAGTAAATATGGAATGGATTCCTTCTCGACTTATCGCTTGAATTATGTAAAAAACTTGCTCATCGAGTGTTAACAAAAAATTTTATGCTGATCAAAAAATAAAATAAGTTTTAATAAAAAAAAAATTTATATTGATTAAAAAACAGATTTTTAATAAAATGGGTCCTATTAAAAATGATAAATTCTATTTTTCTTTCAACAGATCTTTCAAGATTAAACTTTGAATCCAATTATGTCCTGCGTTCTGCAAAGGATGAAAATGGACGTACATTTATTGAACTCAAAAAATTTGATTTTAAAAATTCCTGTTTAAACCTTTTTTGTCTTGGAAAAAATGACCCCCAAACGCTTGGACTGATTGAATATTTCAAAGCATGGTTCAAAATATCCGAGTTTGCTATTCCAACAATCAAAAAAACGGTTAAAAAAGAACTAAGCTCCCTTCAAAGAAAAGATAAGATAGATTCTATCTGTAGAAAAAATATTAACTACTTGAACTCCGAAAGTCAAACGACGGGTCTCATCAATTCTCTCTTCTCCTTTCTTAACAATTCCATTCCAAGACCTACAAATCAAATAAAGTCTTTTGATAACCTTTCCGATAAAAGAAGGAAATCTCATACAGAAGATGTAAAAAACCCCAATACCTCTCAAAAGAAATTGGATTTAATAAAGAAAGGTCCATATTTTCCACACCTTTCCATTAGACTTCCTAAAAGCATTGAAAAGTGTCATAACATGAACATGAAAGTGTTTAACATTAAAAATATGAAAGATCAATACATTCTCTCAGCACATGCCGAATTTAACAACAAGCTATTCCCCTGGACGGATCCAAAACACTCTTGGTGGAAGTTATCATTTAACGAGCAGAAAGCTTATAACAAACGCTTTGAAAACCTAGGGAACCTTTCCCCTAAAAGATTCTCTACCTACTTAGATGTCATCAAGAACCCAAAAAATTGGTTCATACGTCAAAATGGAACCATCAATCAGCCCTTGTGGAATCATGTGGTAGATCATTATGAAGAGGTTTTGGACTCCGTTTCAACAGAAAAGAACCTAAAAAATTGTTACATACGTCAAAATAGAAGCCTCAATTGGTACTTTTGGGATTATGTGTCAACTATTTTTTGTAAAAACATGTGGGATTCCTACTTAAGAGAATTGGAAAAATTAATTTTCAAGAGAAATTACTATCAGCTTTGCTTTTACATGACATCATATTTCAACAACCAACCCCTAGATAGAACCTTGAACAATCCATGGTGGGGAAATCACTCTTTACAAGAACAACAAGAGCTGAATGCACAATTTGCTGAGATAAACTTAACCCCTTTACCAACCCATTCAGATCTGATCAAAAAATTTTCTTCTACTCTCAACACAATGTTGTATCGATTAATGCTTTGTAAAAATAATTTTAAAATTTGGGATTCTTTGGAATATCTAGACCAAAAAAAGATGCTTAAAGTCTTCGAAGAGAAGAATCTTAATCCTAATCATGATTTCAAAATCACACGCAAGAAACCTTCGATCTTTTCCCTCAAAGAAGAAAAAAGGGGGGCATCGCGATTTAAAATGGCACTTTTTCCCTTTTCATCGATCATAGAAAAGAGTTTTTGGTTTGATTGAAAGTAAGGTTCCATCGTCTTATTAAAAAGGGGGTATAAAGATCGGATAAAACCGCAATGGCTCCTCCTTTTTTTGCTTCTTCGATATAGAGATTCCCATCAAATTTTTTGCCCTTTCTTGCAATGAAAAGGC
>JANQJX010000185.1 GCA_028281425.1 Simkania sp. | reverse complement strand
GGATTTTTTCTCTGCTCAATAAAACGATTGAAAAGATGAACAATTTTCTTAAAAATTCCCAATTTGAGCGAGCTGCCCTCTGTATTTATACCTTTTTTTGGGATCAATTCTGTGCTTACTATCTCGAAATTGCTAAGCCGTTTCTCTATAAGAAAATAGATGGCAAAGAGACCAAGCAAAAAATCCTAATCATTGTCCTTCTAGCAACCATTCGTCTGATGCATCCTATTGTTCCTTTTATTACCGAAGAAATTTTTCAACTTTTAAAGCTTCATTTCGATCCTCTTAAAGAGACTTCTTGCGACCCTTACACCAAAGAGACCATCCAAGCTCTTCTTTGCTCTGCTTGCATTGTAGCTCCCTATCCCCAAGTCATCTATAAAGAAGGAAAACAAGAAAAGGTTGAAAAGAGATTCTCTTTGCTTATTGAAATCATCCATGCGATTCGAAATATCCGCGCTGAAATGGGACTTGCTCCTCAATACAAAAGCAAAATAGTGATTCAAGGAGAAGAAAACAAACAGCAATTTTTTATCAAATATCAAAATATCATCTCCTCTCTTGTTCCCATTGATACGATTGAATGCAAAGCGCCAAAAACTTTTTCTTCAACAACTACAATTCAAGGACTTAAACTTATCATCCCCTTTCCTAAAGAACTCGCAGAAAAAGAAAAAACACGGCTTGAAAAAGAAAAAAACAAACATGAAAAGCAAATGGCAACATTGCATCGTCAACTTGAAAATCCAGATTTTATAAGACATGCTCCAAAAGAACTCGTTGAGAAAACAAAACTAAAACTTCATGAACTGCAAGAAAAACTTAAAGCTATTGAAGGAAAAAAAAGAGGCCTCTAGACCTTTCAAGTGAGTTCAAATGATAAGCTCACCCTACGCAAAAGGTGAGTTATAAAGGTTTAGCAAAAGGGGTTTCTACCTTTTTTTGAGGCTTTTTTTGCTTTTCCAAGCCAATTTTCTTCATAAACCCTTCTGATTCTTTAATCGCCACGCTTGAAAGAGCAAAAAGACCAATCAAGTTAGGAAAAGTCATCAGCCCGTTCATAATATCCACAAGAGGCCAAACCATCTCAATCGTGAGTAATGAACCTATAAAAACAAAAAGACAAAAGATAATACGAAAGAAGTAAATCGCTTTTTCTCCTGCCAAATATTCCATACATTTTTCCCCATAATACGACCACCCAATAATTGTAGAATACCCAAAAAGAACAAGCCCAATTGCTACAACAAAATCCCCATAGGGAAAAACAGAGTGAAAGGCTTTCATCACTAAAGGAGCCCCATTTAAAAGATGCCCATGATGATCAAAATCTCCTAAAACACCTGTCACAGAGATCACAAGAGCTGTAATTGTACAAACAATAAGTGTCGATAAAAAAACCGTTGTCATTGAAATCATTGCATGACGACCAGGAACGTCGGTTTTAGCGGCAGCAGCTGCAATAGGACCACTTCCCAGCCCTGCTTCATTTGAAGAAATCCCGCGTGCAACTCCAAATTGAAGAGCTGCAATTACACTTCCCCCCAAAAATCCTCCTTGCATTGCTTGACCAGTAAAAGCACTTTTCACAATCAATAGAATACTAGAAGGCACCAAATTGATATTCATCAAGATAATGAAAAGCCCTCCCGTAATATAAAGTCCCGCCATCACTGGAACCAAATAAGAACAAACCCGCCCAATGTTCCCAATGCCTCCAATGACAATGATTGCCGTTGTCATGGCCATGATAAGCCCCGTCCAAAAAGGGGGAATATGAGCAAGATTGTACAAAGCATCAGCAATAGAATGGGATTGCGTTAAATTTCCTCCTGCAAAAGCAGAAAGCATCCCAGCAACTGCAAAAAAACCAGCCAGCCACTTCCACTTTAACCCTCTTCGGATATAGTACATAGGCCCTCCACACATCTCTCCCCGATGATCGACAGTCCGATATTTAATCGCTAAAAGAGCTTCTACATATTTGGTTGCCATTCCAATAAGGGCAATCACCCACATCCAAAAAATCGATCCCATTCCCCCACCAGCAATGGCAGTTGCAACACCTGCAATACTTCCAATTCCAATTGTTGCAGCAAGAGCTGTCATAAGAGCTTGAAATTGACTGATATCTCCTTGAGCACGATCATCATGACGGGTAAACGCCAGTTTTAAAGCATAGGGTAAAAAACGAAATTGAAGTGCTTTTAAACGAAAGGTCAGATAAAGACCAAGAGCGATCAAAATAAAAACAAGACAGTGACTCCACATGATCGCATCGATTTTATTCAACCAATAGACGATCATTTTTGAATCTAGATGAAAATGCTTAAACATATTATTTTTTTTCCTTTAATAATTTTTCTTTTTTTAAAATAGATTCAAATAAAGAAGTTTCTTTTGCAATAACACCTGATAAAATCACCAAACCAATTAAATTAGGAAAAGCCATTAAGCCATTCATCATATTAGCAAATCCCCAAACAGTCTTAAGACCTAAAATAGCTCCTGGAAAAATAATGATGATAAAGAAAATGCGATACACTCTTGTTGCAAAAACTCCAAAGAGATATTCAATGCACTTTTCACCATAATAAGCCCAACTTAAAATCGTTGAATAAGCAAATGGAATCAAGGAAATTGTCACAAATATTCCTCCATAGGGAAGCACTTGATCAAAGGCATTTAAAGCAAGCGTAGAACCATTCAAAAACTTCCCATCAGCCCCAATTTTTCCAAAAACTCCAGAAACTCCAATGACAAGCGCTGTCATCGTACAGACGACTCCCGTTGTAATAAATACAGTACTCATCGAAATAAGAGCTTGGCGTCCAGGAGTATCGGTTTTAGCAGCAGCCGCTGCAATAGAAGAAGTGCCAAGCCCTGCTTCACTTGAAAAAACACCTCTGGAAATTCCCAAGTTTATGGCCATCATGACCGTTGAACCGGCAAAACCCCCAAAAGAAGCTTGTCCTCTAAAGGCAGAGCGAAAAATAAGGGCAAAGACAGAAGGAACCTGATCGATTTTTAAAATAATAATTAAAAGGGCTGACAAGAGATAAAAAAAGGCCATTATAGGTACAAGAATAGAGACAATTTTTCCAATACGCTTAATGCCCCCAAGAAGTACAGCTCCTACAATCATGACTAAAAAAATTCCACTCCAAAAAGGAGGGATATGAAAAAGGTCATACATAGCAATGGCAACCGAATTTGCTTGCACCATGTTTCCTGTTCCAAAAGCGCTTATAGCTCCAAAACATGCAAACAAAATTCCAAGCCATTTGGCTTTAGCCCCATTTTCGAGATAATACATGGGCCCGCCACACATCTCTTGATTTTTATCTAAAATACGATATTTAATCGCAAGAATTGCCTCTCCATATTTAGTTCCCATCCCCACCAAAGCAGCAACCCACATCCAAAAAATCGCTCCCATTCCTCCAATAGCAAGAGCTATTGCCACTCCTGTAATGCTTCCAATCCCAATGGTTCCTGCTAAAGCAGTCATCAGTGCTTGAAAATGGCTAATATCTCCTTGGGCACGATCATCATGACGGGTAAACGCTAATTTAAGGGAATAAAAAAGATAGCGAAATTGAATCGCACGTGTTCGAACTGTCAAATAGAGTCCAGTAAGCAAAAGCAAAAATAAAAGAGGAGGTC
>JANQJX010000156.1 GCA_028281425.1 Simkania sp. | reverse complement strand
CGTTAATAGTCAAGAGGATAAGGAGAGATAAAAAATTTTACGATAAACTGGGGAATTTATCTCATCGATTGCTGGGGATTTTTTCTTGACTTTGACATGCATGCTTAACTCTCCAAAGTGCTGTTCAAGCACTAGGGAATCCTCTTCGTTTACGGAGAGGAGGATGTCAAAGCTTAAAAAGCTCCTTTTGAAAGCAATACACTTGGAATTGTTTTGAGAATCAAATAGATATCGTAAGAAAAACTTTGCCTGTCAACATAAAGGGCATCGAGGTCAAGCCTTGCGGTGTAAGAAAGATGATTTCTTCCAGATGTTTGCCAAAGTCCTGTAATGCCAGGCTTGACCGATAAAATTTTATTAACTAGAAAGTAAGAGGTCTTTTTTTTCTCTAGCTCAAAACGGAAATAGGGACGGGGGCCAACAATGCTTAAACTTCCTTCTAGAACATTAAAAAATTGAGGAAGTTCATCAAGAGAAAAACGACGCAAAATTTTTCCGATAAAAGTACAGCGGGGATCTTTTTTAAGCTTATGATAAACCTCCCATTCTTCTTTCAATTTGGGATTTTGATCCAAAAGATGGTTAAGCCTTTTTCCTGCATCGATATGCATCGTGCGGAACTTAAAGATGGTGATTTCTCTGTGATTTTTTCCTACCCGTTTATTGGTATGTAAGATAGGGCCTATAGAATCCCATTTAATCAAAAGAGCAATGAGACAATAGAGAGGAGAAAGAAATACAATCAATGTAAGAGAAAAAAAAATATCAAAAAAACGCTTAGCAAACAAAAAAAAAGATTTTTGTTCTTTTCTTTTTCTTAATTTAGAAAATTTTTGTACCTCAGACCGATCCATTTTTAATCAAAGATGTTTTTCCAAAGAATAGATGAATTTTCTAGATTTTTCAATTCAAATTCTAAAATGAGACTATATAAAATCTGTTTTCTGAGGTCATCTCCTCAGAAACTTGAACTGATTTAAAAGATGACTGGCATGAAATAGGCGGCATTCAAGGGTTTTAAAAAAAGTGATTTTTTGTTACCTTACTTTGAAGATTTTTACTGCATTAGGAGGTTTTGTATGCGTGTGATACCTCTTTTTTTTTCTGTTGCATTTGTTTTTTTATCTTTTTTTGTATGGGGAGATCAAGTCATTTATCGAATTGGCAAAGGAACGCTTGAAAAGCGTTCTCATGATATGATTTTATCCCTTAATGGAAAGCCTTATGAGCGAGGTGTTCAACATGGAATGCTTTTAAAAGAGCTTATTCAAGACAATATTGCTCATTTTGTCGATAGTTCTAGTCTAGAAAAAAGTGATCGTTTGCTCTCTTTACAAGAAAACCTCTCTTTTTGTTTAAAGCATATTCCTCAAAAATATATTGAGGAAATGAAAGGGCTTGCTTATGGTGCTGATGTTCCTTTTGAAAAAATTTTAATCTTAAATCTCTTTCCTGAAATGTTCCATTGTCTTGGCATCACAGTTCAAGGCAAAGCTACATGTGATGAAGATCTCTATCATGTGCGTGTTCTGGACTATCGTATGGGAAAAGGCCTTGAAAAAAGTGGTGTGCTTATGGTGGTAAAGCCGGAAAAAGGGAAAAGCTTTATCTCTTATAGTTATGCTGGTTTTATTGGAGTGATTACAGGAATGAATGCAGAAAAAATTGCAATTGGAGAAATTGGTGGAGAGGGATATGGGTATTGGGATGGGATTCCGATGGCTTTTTTACTTCGAGAAGTGATGGAAAATGCAACAACTCTTTCCGAAGCAAAACATCTTTTAAAACATGCAAAACGTACCTGTGAATACTACTATGTGATTTCAGATGGAAATCATAAAACCTCAATAGGCGTTTATGCAACAGCATCTCAAATCCATTTTTTTAAACCTGGGGTTTCTTATTCTTTGATGGTTCCTGAAGCTTTTCCCTTGAATTATAAAAAAGATGGATATGATGATAAATGTTTTCTTTCCTCTTTTTCAGAAATCAGCTCAAAATATGAAAAACGCATTTATGATTCAAAAGGCTCTTTAGTGGCTCTTTTTTTTAATCCCATTGATGAGTGTTTGATCTTGAAAGGGTGGGGACATCCTGAGCGTTATCCTGTTGTAGCCCAGAGATTAGAAAAGCTTTTTGGTCACCTTGATCCCCTGACCCTTCAAGAAGTGATCAAAGATCCTGTGACAAATGATAGCAACCTACACAATGCCATTTTTCGTCCTTCAACACTTGATTTTTGGGTTTCGCAGGCTTCTTGTGAAGGTTCTCCAGCTAGCTTAGAAGCTTATGAAGCTTACAATTTATTGGAGCTTTTGCAAGGAAGTAGTGCAAGCTTGAATCATTAAATAGAGGGTTTTAAGCGGTTTTAAAAGAGATGGCGTTATCTCTTAGTTTTACGTAAGGTGAGTGACTGCCTTTTGTGAGTTTTTAATGCGTTCTTTTAAAACATTTTTCAAAAATGGATTGGATAAAAGGGGTTGGTCTAGAAAGGAAAGAAAGCTCATGAAGAGCATTTTCAAAGCATCTTTCTGCTTGTTCTTTCACTTTTTCGGCTGAGGGAAGAGTAAGGCAATGAGCTTTTTGATGGGAAAGGTCAGATCCAACAGGTTTTCCAAGTATTTTCATATCTCCATGCATTTCGAGGAAATCATCCATGTATTGATATCCAATGCCAAGTTGTAAGGTGGCTTTTTGGAGATATTTTCTATCTTCAGCATTTAAATCTGCAATTAAAGCTCCAAATTCAATTGCAGCAATAAGAAGAGAAGCAGTTTTTTTTTGGTACATCAAACTGAGAAAAGAAAGGTCCATTGTTTGCCCTTCTGAAGAAAGGTCCATGACTTGCCCTCCAATCATTCCATCTCCTCCACTTTGCTTTGAGAGCAAAACCATGAGCTTGAGCCTTGTTTCAAAGCTTAAAATGGAAATAGAAGCTAAAATTTCAAAAGAGCGTGTCAATAAAAAATCTCCGGCTAAAACTGCTAAAGCTTCTCCATACACTTTATGCAATGAAGGTTTTCCCCGTCTCATATCATCATCATCCATGCAAGGAAGATCATCATGAATCAAGGAGTAAGTATGGACCATTTCTAAGATACAGGCTGCATCGATTCCCTGCTTGATATCTTGATTAAAATCTTTAAGAACCATTAAGACGAGAAGAGGACGTAGCCTTTTTGCTGGAAGGCTAAGAGAGTAAGAAGCAGCTTCAAAAAGGA
>JANQJX010000138.1 GCA_028281425.1 Simkania sp. | reverse complement strand
ATCAAAAACATTTGCTGAATTTTTCGATTTGAATGTTCATAGTAATAATCGAGCCCCGTTTCTCCAATTGCAACGAGCTGTTTTGATTTGGCTGCTTTTTCAAAAAGAGGAAATAAAAGCCCCCCTTTTTTTTCGACATCATGAGGTGGCGTTGCTCCTGCATTTAAAATTAAAGGCTCCTTTTTTGCTAAAATAAGACCTCTTTCAAGGGTGACTTTATCAGTGCAAATATTGATGATTTTTTCGATATTGTTTGCACGGCAGCGTTTTAAGATTTCTTCTATATGAGGATACAGAATATCCGAAGTAAGGTGAGCATGAGAGTCATAAAACATAAATAATTAAGATACCAAAATTCTTCTTTTAATATACCAATCAAATTTGAAAAATTGTTTTAAGTAATTGAAAAGCGTTACAATTTTGCTTCCGGAGAAGCAGCTTTCAGTTCAAGGCAATCCCTGAAAACATAAAGAAGTCTTTTCAAAATGTCTTAACCTTGTTTTAATGAAAATTTAGCTTTAATATAAATTAGGATACAAGCATGAGTGTCAAAACGGTTACGTTTCCAAGAGAGTTTGTTTGGAGAAGGCTTCATTCACTTTTTGGCCTTTGGCTTGTCTTATTTTTAATCGAACATATGCTTACAAATTCACAAGCAGCCTTGCTTATTGGAGAGAATGGGAAAGGATTTATTCGAGCTGTGAATTTTTTGAAAAATCTTCCTTACTTGCATGTCATTGAAATCGTTTTGCTTGGGGTTCCTATTTTTGTTCACATGCTATTTGGAATTAAATATCTTATGACTTCAAAAATCAATTCAATACCTGGGAAAGCAAATCGACCATTGCTTACAAAATATTCCCGAAATCATGCTTATACCCTTCAGAGGTTAAGTTCATGGGTTTTACTGTTTGGCATTATTGCGCATGTAGGATACATGCGCTTTTATATGTATCCAGCGACTGTTGATATGGGAACCCGTACTTCTTATTTTGTGCGTCTTTATATGGATCCAGGTCTTTATACCGTATCAGATCGCTTAGGAGTCCATCTTTTTGATAAAAGTAAGATAGATAAAGTGCGTAGAGAAATTAAGCAAAAAGAAGAAATTTTTAAAGAAAAGATATCCCAAGCAAAAACTCTTCAAGAAACACCTTCTTCTTCTTATCAAAGTCAGGATGCAGAATTGCTTAGGGAGTACCAAATACTTAAAGGAAAAAAAGCATGGCTAAAAGGACTTGAAAAAAGAAAAATTGGAAAAGGAGAAGTGATTGCTGAAGCCAGTAATTTTGGAACAGCAACTTTGCTAATTGTGCGTAATTCCTTTAAAAGCATTTTTAAGTCCATTTTATATACCATTTTTGTTTTAGCCGCGGTCTTTCATGCTTTTAATGGTCTTTGGACTTTTATGATCACATGGGGGATTGTGTTAAAAATGCGTTCTCAATCACAAGCTATAAATGTTTGTATCGGGATTATGATTCTTATTGGTTTTTTGGGATTGGCATCGATATGGGGCACTTATTTCATCAATTTGAGGAATTAATATGAGTAAAGAGGTGATTGTTGTTGGAGGAGGATTAGCTGGACTTTCTGCTGCTATGCGTCTTGCTGAAAATGGATGTTTTGTCAAAATTGTTTCTGTGACTCAAGTCAAAAGATCTCATTCGGTTTGCGCTCAAGGAGGGATCAATGCTGCTGTCAATCTCAAAGGAGAAGATGATTCCCCGTTGATCCATGCTTATGATACAATTAAAGGGGGAGATTTCTTAGGGCAGCAACCCCCTATTTTAGAAATGTGTTTAACGGCTCCTCTTATTATCGAGATGATGGATCGTTTTGGGTGTACATTCAATCGAACCAAAGAGGGAACTATTGATTTTCGTCGTTTTGGAGGAACCCTTTATAACAGAACTGCTTTTTGTGGTGCATCAACAGGTCAGCAGTTTCTCTATTCTTTAGACGAACAAGTCAGGCGTTTTGAAGTGAAAGGAAAAGTGACAAAATATGAGCACCATGAATTCATGCGTCTTGTTTTAAATGAAAAAGGGGATGCTTGTGGGGTTGTCATAATGGATTTATTTGATCTATCATTGAGTGTTTTAAAAGCAGATGCGGTTGTGATTGCAACAGGAGGGCCAGGACTGATTTTTAAACGCTCCACCAATTCTACTTTTTGCACAGGAGCTGCTAATGGGCGTCTTTACATGCAGGGGATGGATTATGCTAATGGAGAGTTTATTCAGATTCATCCAACTGCTATCCCAGGTTCTGATAAACTCAGGCTGATGTCTGAATCGATTCGAGGAGAAGGGGGGCGTGTTTGGGTTTATGGAGATGCATCAAAAGAGATTAAAACATCAGAAGGAAAGAGCATTCCTTGTGGGAAAACAGGAGAGCCTTGGTATTTTTTAGAAGAGCTTTATCCTGCCTTTGGGAACTTGGTTCCAAGAGATATTGGGGCAAGAGAAATTCTTCGCATTTTAGAACTTGGTCTTGGAATTAAGGGACGTGAAGAGGTTTTTTTAGATGTGACACATCTCAAAGAGGAAACGTTGTGTAAGTTGGAGTCGGTTCTCCGTATTTATGAGCAGTTTACAGGAGAAAACCCACGCAAGGTTCCCATGCGTATTGCTCCTGCTGTTCACTATTCGATGGGAGGAGCTTGGGTCGATTGGCCTGCGGCCGATGATCCCAATCGGTTAAAGCGTTATCGCCACATGAGCAATCTATTTGGGTGTTTTGTGGTGGGAGAAGCCGATTATCAGTATCATGGTGCCAATCGTCTTGGTGCCAATTCTCTTCTCTCTTGTATCTTTGGCGGCCTTGTCACGGGTGTTGAAGTGACACGCTATCTCGATGATTTGCAAAACTCTTATATAGATGTTGACGAAAAAGTGTATCAAAATGCCTTAAGCATTGAAGAACATTTCAAACAAGAATTGCTTGGAAGGAGTGGAAATGAAAATGTGCATCTTTTACATGAAGAACTTGCAAAAGAAATGGTTGCTCATGTGACTGTTAAAAGGGACAATAAGAATCTTAGAAAAACACTAGACAAAATTAAAGAGATTAAAGAACGTTACCAACATATTGATCTCGATGACAAAGGATCTTGTCTCAATCAAACCTACATCTTTGCGAGTCAATTTTGCTCAATGTTAGAGCTGAGTCTTGTGATTACAAAAGGAGCTCTTTTGCGGAATGAATTTCGCGGTTCCCATTTTAAGCCTGAGTTTCCCGAGCGGAATGATGAAAATTGGCTTAAAGAGACGATTGCAAGCTACGATTCCAAGTCAGATGAACCTCAAATTCGCTACAATACGATTGACATGTGCTATCTCAAACCGATAAAAAGAGATTATGTCAAAACAAAACGGATTAAGCCTCACTTTGAAAATATTCCGCAAAACATTCAGCTGCCAATTGGCTAACTTATCATGAATAAAACATTTATTTTAAAGATTTATCGTGGAAAAGAAAAAAACCAGTATATAGAGGAGTTTGAATTAGAGATAACGCCTTTTATGAATGTGATTTCTTCTCTGATGGAAATTCAAAAACATCCTGTGAATCGAAAAGGAGAAAAAGTGACGCCTGTTGTTTGGGAACAGGGATGTTTAGAGGAGGTTTGTGGCTCTTGTTCTATGCTTATCAATGGGAAACCGCGCCAAGCTTGTACAGCAGTCATTGAGCCCATTTTAAAACAAACAGGAAGGGGTAGTATCACTTTGGCGCCTTTGAGCAAATTTCCATTAGTAAGAGATCTTGTTGTGGACCGTTCTCAAATGTTTGAAAACTTAAAGAGGGTGAAGGGATGGATTTCAGTTGATGGATCTTTTAACAGGGGATTTGGGCCAAGCATTTCTCAAAAAAAACAAGACGCAATGTATACGCTTTCTACTTGCATGACATGTGGATGTTGCTCAGAAGCGTGTCCTCAGGTAAATCAAAATTCCAAATTTATAGGCCCAGCCCCTATTTCTCAAGTCCGTCTTTTCAACCTCAATCCCAAGGGAAAATTGGAAAAGGATCAAAGGCTTCATGTGCTTATGGAAGAGGGGGGGATTCAGGATTGTGGCAATGCTCAAAATTGTGTTCAAGTTTGTCCTAAAGAGATTCCCTTAACAGAGTCAATTGCCGACATAGGACGAGAGGTTTCTAAACAAGCAATCAAAGATCTCTTGAGCCTTCCCGATCGGGATTGATCTTTATACCCCAAATTGCTACCAATTTGGTGCAAAAACTAAATTGATAGGGTACAAGATGAAAGGATCGGTTCATCGTTTTTGGGCTAGCTTAGGAGTTAGCATTGGGATATTCATTGTTTCTATGGATTGGTCCATTGTGCAAAATGCACTACCTGTGATTCAAAGAAGTCTTGGGGCTTCTATTGGAGAACTTCAATGGATCATGAATGCCTTTAGTATCTTTACGGTGGGGTTTCTCGTCATCATGGGCCGTTTAGGAGATATTCTTGGCCGGCGGAAGATTTATATCCTGGGAGTTCTTGTGTTTGCTATTGCATCTTTAGGGGCAGCACTTTCTGTGACTTCTCTCTTGCTGGTGATTGCACGGGCTTGCCAAGGACTTGGTTTTGCTATGATTATGCCGATGGGACAGGCTTTACTCATTCACGTTTATCCAGAAGAAGAGCATGGAAAGGCGATGGGAATCTGGGGATTACTTGCTGGATTAGGGATGATTTTTGGACCAGTTGTCGGAGGTGTTATCGTTTCCTTTGTTGCTTGGCAGTGGATTTTTTATATCAATATTCCATTTGCTGTTTTAAGCCTTATTTTGGTTGTGCTTTTTATCAAAGATTCAAAAAACGAAACCTCACTGTCCTATCTCGATATTAAGGGGGCTATTTGTTTTACAACTGGAATTGGAGCGCTTATCTTTGTCATTATTCAGACACCTGATTGGGGCTGGGGGTGGCCAGTTGGTCTTGCCTTAGCGATAACCGTCATTGCATTCACTGCTTTCTTTTTTCTGGAAAAAAAAGCTCAGGTCCCTCTTATCCAATTTGATTTCTTTAAAAATTCCCGATTTTTTGGTGGTGCAATCAGTATTTTCACAGCCTGTTTTCTTTCTTGGGCTTCTTTTTTCCTTATGCCTCTTTATTTGCAGAGCTATCGCCATGATCCTCCTTGGGCTTCGGGTCTTGCTCTTGTTGCGATTGGTGTTTCTTATGCTTTGTTCTCTTACCTTGCAGGAAAAATGTCCGATAAAACCGATAAACAAAGAATTTTGATAGCGGGCTTTATCATGATGTCTTTAGAATTGATTGGGTTTCTTGTGACCTGTGAGGAAATGTCTTTTGTTGTGATTGTTTTTCTTCTTTTCATTTTTGGAGCTGGATTGAGCTTTGCTTGGGTACCGTCAAATTCTCTCGGCATTAGCGCACTTCCTCGTGGCTGCGCTGGGATTGCATCAGGTGCTATTACAACAATTCAGGAAACAGGGGGGGCCTTGGGATTAGCGTTAGCTGGAAGTCTTTTTCGTGTAACTGAAAAACATCATTTTATAACACTTGTTGAATCTAAAGGGATGACTTTACCTGAACCTGTTGCCAACAAAGCGAAAGCTCTGTTATCCGATCCAGAAAAATGGGATGCTTATCTCCGTACGGAACTTCCTTATTCTTATGGTCAACTCTCCACTTTGTTTAAAAGTTCTTTTTTATTTGGATTGAGATCAGCGTTACTTTTTGCTCTGTTTTTGGTTTTATTTGTGATCAGCATTCTGATTTTTTTGCTTAAGAAACGACCTAAAAAAAGAGATAGAAACTCATCAGCTCTATAGGGGCTGCTTTAAACTGGAGAATGATCGTCTGAAGGATCTTTTCTCCTTAGGCTTGAGATAAGGTTCATGAAAAGGGTAAGCGCCTTTTCACAAAAATTAACAGAGCATGCGAATTTTTTAGAAGTGGTGAGAAATAGGAGATAGAATCAAAAATCTATATGAACTCGCCAACCAAAAAGGTGGAACTTTGGTTAAAGATAGAAAACCTATTTTACAAAAAATAGATTTTATGATTTCGAACGGATTCATCTGTTGCTAAAACTGACTTTTAGTTTTTATTTGAGATCATTTGATGGTATGAAATCTAACCATTTGAATTTTAATAACAAACTTTATACAATCTTTAGATGCAAGAAAGTGAGGGAATGCTTTTATTTTCTATTTTTTAGCCCTGGTTTTTCTTGCTCTTAGATTAAGAGGGTTTTAGGCGTATGAAATTAAAAAAAACTTTAAACTCAATGTGACAAATAGAGAAGAAAGTAAAAGGTCAAAAGGCTTTTTCAAAGACTTAAGAGGGATATTTTTAATATGTCAATGAATTACTTAAAACAGTTCCAAAAGCACTTAACCAATAATGATTTTCCCGCGGTTTTAACCCTTTGGGAAGAATATTGTCTTGGTGATGAAATTGAACCAGAAGAATTACGACGTATTTTAAAAAGTATTAAAGGCTCTAACCTGGTTGAATTGTTTGGACGTCATGCTGAAAAAGGGTTACTTTTGTGGGAAAAAATCAAAGAAAAAGATTTGGGGTATGAAGTCTTTAAGCTCATTATCGATTTGGAAACGACTAACCCTCCTAAATTAGCTGCCCAAACCATTCATTTCTTGCAAAGCTATTTTCCAAATGATCCCTATTATGGAGATAAAATACGACTAGTTGGTTTGCGCGATTGTAAAAATTTTCAAGGAGCTATCAGTAATTATGAGCTATTAACGCACATGAAAAAAGGAAGTTATGTGTTTCACTCAGGAGGATGGGGTGTTGGAGAAATTATAGATATTTCATTTTTACGTGAGCAATTGAGTATTGAGTTTGATTATGTTTCTGGGAAAAAAGATCTCTCTTTTCAAAATGCTTTTAAAACTTTAATTCCTCTTCCAAGTGATCACTTTCTTTCTCTTCGATTTGGAAATCCTGATGAACTCGAAAAAGAAGCAAAAAAAAATCCCATTAAACTTATCCATACTCTGTTAAAGGATCTCGGTCCTTTAAGCGCAGCAGAAATCAAAGAGGAACTCTATGAACTTGTGATTCCTAAAGAAGAGTGGGCAAGATGGTGGCAAACAACACGCTCAAAAATTAAAAAAGATACCCTCATCGAAGGACCAAGTGACCTTCGTAAACCTTTTGTTTTGAGAGAAGGAGAAGTTCGCCATGAAGAGACTCTGCAAAAAGCTCTTGAGAAAAAACCTGATGCTCAAGCCCTTGTTCAAATGGTTTATACTTTTTTTAGAGACTTCCCCTCAACTCTCAAAAATGATGTTTTTCGAAAAGATCTTAGAGAAAAACTCCAAGAAGCTCTTTCAGTTAAAGAACTTAAAGATGGAGAAGAACTTCAAATTTATTTCTTTTTACAAGATCTTGCAACTCATAAAAAAGAAAATCCTGTTGAAGAGCTTATTAAACGATTTTCATCCCCTGGAGACGTGATCAAAGAAATCAAAATCATTGCATTTAAGAAACGTGCTTTGATCGAAATCTGTAGATTTCGTAGTGATTGGATCGAGGTCTTTTTGAATCTCTTGCTTGAAATTGAGCAAAACCTTCTTAAAGATTACATTTTAAACGAACTTGTCAAAGCTAAAAAAGAAGCAGAGATCATTCAAAAAATTGAATACCTTTTAAGCTATCCTAACTACTATCCTCATACACTCATCTGGTATTTTCAAAAGATTATGAAAGATGATGCTCTTGCTTTTGGAGATCAACAAGGAAGAAATCGATTTTTTGAGGCCTTTTTGATTTTATTAAGTCAGCTTGAACAACAGGTTGATTTTCGCAATGTGATCAAAAAAATGTATAATTTTTTGATCACTGGACGTTATGCAAATGTGCGTAAAATCTTTCAAAACGCAGATAAAGCAACCGTTCAAGAGTTTCTTCTCCTTTCGACAAAGTGCTTGACTCTAACCGATCATGATATCAAAATTTTTCATTCACTTGCGCAAGTTGTTCACCCTTCTCTTGGAAGATTGAACAAAAAATATGATATGAGTGAAAAAGAAGAAAAAAAATGGATTTGGACAACTTCAGAAGGCTATCAAAAAATTAAGGAACGGATTCATAAAATTTCAACTATTGAAACAGTTGAAAATGCCAAAGAAATTGAAGTGGCACGCTCTCATGGTGATTTACGTGAGAATGCCGAATTTAAGGCTGCTTTAGAAAGAAAAAATTTTTTACAAAGTGAACTCAAAACACTCTCTGACCAATTCAATCAAGCACATATCTTGACAAAAGAAGAGGTTAAAACCGATAAGATTAATGTGGGTGTGATCGTTGATTTCGAGGGAGAAGATGGAAGTCAAGTGTCCTATACATTACTCGGTCCTTGGGATGCGAATCCCGATCAACATATTCTCTCTTTTCAATCCAAGCTTGCCCAAGCAATGATTGGACGAAAAGTGGGTGAAAAGATTAAGATTCAGGGAAAGAATTTTAAAATATCAAGACTTAGAAATTATTTTGATAAAACCTAAAGCAATAGAAAAATCTATGATCCAGCTTGTCATTGCTACAATGAATCTTCATAAGATTCGTGAGATGCGCTCCATTTTAAGCTCAAAAAAAGGGTTAGATATTTTGACATTGCATGATTTTTCCGATTATTCTCCACCTTCGGAAACGGGGAAAACATTCGAAGAAAATGCTTTTTTGAAAGCATCTCATGCTGCCTCTTTTTTGAAAAAATGGGTTTTAGCAGATGATTCAGGTCTTGTGATTCCAGCGCTCAATAACGAGCCAGGCATTTATAGTGCTCGCTATGCTGGGGAGCAAGCAAGTGATAAAGACAATCGACTCAAATTGCTTAAAAATTTGGAAAAAGTTGATGAAAGTAAGCGCATTGGTTTTTTCGTTTGTGCTCTTGCACTCGCTTCTCCCGAAGGAGGTGTACAAAAACAAGTCAAAGGAATTTGTGAAGGAACGATCACAATGACTTCTCGCGGTGGAAGTGGATTTGGTTACGACTCTCTCTTCTTGAAAAATGATTATAACAAAACTTTTGCAGAGCTTGATGAAGAGATTAAAAATCGCATTTCTCATCGAAGAAAAGCCCTTGATAAGCTCATGTCTGCCTTGAACCTTTTAGAAATCTCTTAAAAGGGTGCACTATATCATCGATGGTTACAATCTTTTTTTCTGGGAAGAAGATGTCTGCCATCCTATAGAAAAAAAAAGAAACGACTTTATTCATTCACTCAATCAGAGGTTTGAAAGAGAATGTTTAAAAGCAACCCTTATCTTTGATGGCCACAAGACCCTTGCCCATTTTTTCCCTTCTACATATAAGCTTTCTTCAATAGAGGTGATTTTTTCCCCTAAAAATCTAACGGCAGATGATTATATCTTAGAGTATTTTAAACTCCAAAAACAGCCTCAAGATATCGTGATTGTAACCTCTGATCTAGAACTTAGTCAAAGAGCAAAAAGATTGGGAGCAAAAACAAAAACCGTCGAATCTTTTCTCAAAATACTCCTAAAACGGAAGAGTAAAAGAGATAAAGAAAAGAATGAAAAGAAGCAAGTGATTGAAACAACAGCTCAATTTGAGAGACTTTTAAAAGCTTTTGAAGACAAACTCAAAGAATAAACCTTCTTATGACAAAGCCTTCTTCTTTAAGAGCAATATTAGGACAATTGATCGGTTTTTTCTTTTCGTTTTTTATGATTTGTTCTAGACGTAGCTCAATAGGGGTAAGACAAACCCCCCCCCTTTTATGTTGGCTTTCGATGACTTCTTTACGATTTAATACAATGATAACATGTCCTTTCCAAACAATAAGGTCTAGAGGTTTTAAGAGTTGCACAATTTCATGTATAGAACAATTCTCAATGGCAATCTCCTGACCTATAAAAAGAAGCTCTTGGGTATTACGCATTGTGGCTCCTTTTGTTGCTTCATAGAGAAGACCAGAGCAATCAAGTCCCTGAAAGGTCCAACTGATTTTTTCAAGAAAGCTCAGTTGTTTTCCTTTTTTTGGAGGGTAATAATGGAGAAGCTTTGAAATTCCTAAGCTATAGTTCCCTCCCCAAATATAAGAAGTTCCAACTTTTGCTCTTAACTTGCGTATGATTTCCTTTTTTTCCGGGAGTTTTTGTTCTTTTTCTGAGGGTCTGTGTGGGACTTTCGTGCCAAAGCGAAGGTCGATAAAAAGAGGAGTTGAAGAAGGATAAGCAGTTGTTTTTACTTGTAAAATCCATTGAGAGGGGGTATCTAAAATTTCAAAAACTGTTTGTGAAAATGCGATCATTTCAAGGGCACGTACAAGGCAATGCTCATCAAAAGGAAGTGTATGAAAATGTCCTCCAAAAACTTTTTCAAATGCAGAAGTATTAAGAATTGGGGTTGGTTCTTTTGAAACAAAAAAAGACATATTACAAGAATTCAGTAGAAAAAAACCATTTTATCATACACAATCTACATTTAAAGAACAATATCCTTAGAGGTCGCTATGAAAAAGTTTTATTTCCCTTTTCTTCTTTTAATGACTCTTTTTTTCATGACAATGAGTTGTCAAAAGAAAAAGGATTCTCCTCGCCAACCTGTCTCTCAGATCTCTTTTTCTTCTGCTTCTTTAAGAATTAATATTCAAAATGAGCCCGAATCCCTTGATCCCCGAAAAGTGCGTGCTTTAAATGACACCAATTTAATAAAAATGTTTATGGAAGGACTTGTACGGATTGACCAATTGGGAAAAACCTCCTATGCGCTTGCTAAAAATGTGATGATTTCAAAAGATGGTAAAACCTATCGATTTGAATTACGTGAGGCTTATTGGTCTGATGGGACTCCTGTGACGTCTCAAGATTTTGCCTATGCTTGGAAAAAAAGTCTTTCTCCTGAATTTAACAGTCCCAATGCTCACATGCTCTATGTGATTAAAAATGCAAAGTCAATTAAAGAAGGAAAACTCCCTCTGAGTCTTTTAGGGGTAGCGACCCCCGATAAACAAACAGTTGTTGTTGAACTTTGTCATCCTGTTCCCTATTTTCTAGAACTTACCGAGCATCCCATCTTCTTTCCAGTTCATGAAAAGTTTGATCGTAAGCATTCCAATTGGGCTCAAAATTGTGAGACCTACGTTTCAAATGGTCCCTTTTTGATGAGTGAATGGAAACATCATAATAGAATTGAAGCTAAGCGTAATCCTAATTATTGGGATTCTAAAAATGTTCGACTGCCTAGTTTAGAAATGTGCATGGTCTCAGGAGAAACGGGGTTTAAAATGTTTGAGATAAATCAGCTTGACTGGGATGGATCCCCTTTTTCTGCGATTCCAAGTGATGCCATTGCGACTTTAAAAGAAAATGGAACACTTAATTCATCACCAACGCTTGGGACTGCATGGATTCGTATCAATACCGAACGCTTTCCTTTTAATATCCAAAAAATTAGACGTGCCTTTGGTCTTGCAATTGACAGGCAAGCAATTATTGACCATGTCTCTCAAGGAGGCCAAATTGTTGCAACGGGAATCGTTCCAAAAACAATGGGACTTCAAATCGCTCCCTATTTTCAAGATGGGAATCAAGAAGAAGCACTTTTTCTTTTTGAAGAAGCTTTAAAAGAAAACAATCTCGTGAAAGAAGATCTTCCAGAAATTGTATTGACCTATTCAGTGCAGGAACTCCGTCATTCTATTGCTCAAGTCATTCAAGATAAGTGGTCAAATGTCTTTGGAGTGACTGTGCAGCTTGAACCTATTGAATCTAAAGTTTTTTTCTCTCGAATTTCAAAGCAAGATTATACCTTATCTCTTGGGAGTTGGTTTGCTGATTTCAATGATCCCGTCAATTTCTTAGAGGTTTTTAAGTCAAAAAGTAATGGAACAAACAATACAAATTGGGAAAATGTCACATATGCAAAATGGATTGAAGATTCTTACCTTTGCCAAAACCCAGATAAACGTCTTCAATATTTGCGTGAGAGTGAAAAATTACTTATGGAGGCAATGCCTGTCATTCCTCTCTATTATTATACATTTCTTTTTGTTAAAGATGACAAGCTCAAAAATGTTGTTCTTACTGAAATGGGAAATGTTGACTTTAAATGGGCTCATATCGATAAAGAAAAATAACCTAGACTCTTTTTAAGAGTTGCTCATTTTTAGCTTATTGGTTTAAGAAATTCATGAAAAAAATAGCTCTTTTTTTTCTTTTTTTTCTTTTTGTTCAACTCTATGGGACATTGACCATTTATAACGATAGTCCTTATCCTTTAAGTGCAACCATTACATCTGCTGATGGAAAAGTTCTGCAAACATTACAAGTGATGCCCCAACATCAAGCGACTTGGGAAGCCTCTTCTAATAGTAATTATACCTTTTCACAGACCCCTTATACTGTCACCTTTAATTGTAAAAGTGGGAGACTTTTTGGGGTTTATTCTTATGCCAACCAAGGAGCCTATGTGACCGCTATGCAATCAGAAGGAGATCGCTATTGCAAGCCAAGAGGAAGTGGTCAAAGCTCTTCAAAGCAGGGATCACCCCAACAAGAACTACCCCCTCTTGAGCAACATGACTTAGATTTAGGTCCCCCTTAAATTAGAATCAAGCATTTTATGAAATGGTTTTTTTTTATTCCTTTACTCTTTGTGTTTTCATCTTTACTAGCCGCGAGTCTAAAAATTGTCAATGATAGTGCCTATACTCTCGATGCTTATATTTATGCAGCTGATACGACCGAAGTAGGATCGGCAACGATTTTGGGAAACGGCCATAGTTATACATGGCAAGATGGCCTTTTGGGAATATCAGATTGGACTCAAGGACCTTTTACTGTACGCTTTTATTGTAAAAATGGAACAGAGTATGGCAAAATCACCTTTGTTGCAAGTAAAGTCACCCTTTATGCAACAGCAGCAAGGGGCCCTAAAAAATGCTCTTCTTCAAATCCTTAGTCGAGTCACACGAAAGAATCTTCCCCTTCACGTAACTTGACGAGATTTATATTGTACTTCGGAGTACGACCTATTTCGTGTCATCAGTAAAGAGAGGAATTCAAAACGAGAAATTCCAGATCAAGGGATTCCCTTAAAAGCTTGATGTTCTCGAAATGTCAAAGTCAAGGAAAAGTACACAACTATCGGGACGATAAAGTGCAGAGGTCTTTATAAAAAAATTAAGCAGTCCCCTCCTTTTTAATGTTTTTCGC
>JANQJX010000133.1 GCA_028281425.1 Simkania sp. | reverse complement strand
AAATTCCCACAAAAATCCCAATCGATTTTGTAGTGTCTTTGGAAAGTGGAACGTTCATTTTTAGTGACTTAAGTTAAATTTTGCGAAAGTTGGGCTAAGCTGATGCCTCGAAATAGGTGGCAATCCGGGGTTTTTACTCTCAAGATCTCTCAATGCGCTTATCCAAGAATTATCTTAGAAAGTTAGAGCCTTTTTGAAAGCTTTTCCAAGCAAAGGCATAACTGACAAGAAAAAAGAGAAAGGTGACAATGAAGGATGTTTTTAAACTGATATCTGAATGATTTAGAATTCCAAAACGCACACCATTCACAATATAAAAAAAGGGGTTAAAAAAAGAAGCCTTTTGGAAAAAGAAAGGAAGTGCATCGAGTTTAAAAAAAACTCCTCCAAGGTAAATAAGTGGAAGAAGGATCAGACTACTTAAAGTATGCATATTCTCAAAGTTTTTAGCCCACATTCCAAAAGCAATCCCTATAAAAGCAAAAGAAAGTCCTCCTAAAAAGAGGAAGTAAAAAGCGATCCAAGGATGTGAAATAGAGAGATGGGGATCTCCCAATAAGAAGAGAAAAATTTGTCCTATAAAATAAGTTAAAAGAGCAATACAAAATCCACGGGTTAAGGATGCAAGTCCTTTTGTCCACGTAAGCTGAAAATTTGATAAAGGAGAGGTTCTTAAGTCTTGCAGCTCATTCAAATATTTTGAGACCACAAGAGAGCTCATAGAATTGTCAAAAGCATTTCGAATCACTGACATTGTCATTAATCCAGTTATAAGAAATGGGAGATAAGAAACCTTGGTAAAAGGATAGATTGAGCGATCTAAACTAATCCCAAAAATTAAAAGGTAAAGAATTGTATTCATAAGAGGCGCAAAAAGAGATTGAGTTGGAATTTTTAGGTAGCGAATCACTTCTTTTAAATAAAGACCTTTAAATTGGATCCAACGTTTCATGAATCTTGTTCTTTTAAAATATTTTTCATCGCTTTTTCTAACGTGGCGCGTTTGATAAAAAGATCAATGATTTGCGCATAAGGAATAGAAATTTTTCTGAGGAATTCTTGGATAACCATATCAGGAGGCACACGGAAGTCTAATTGATTTCCTTTTTGATGGATTAATAAAGGGTGGGAAATTTTAGGGGGAATATCTTTTAAAATAAGAGAAATTTCTTTCCAGGAATGGTTTTTGATCAAATTTTTTACCTTATCAATACGTTTTAATTTTCCATCTTTTAAAATGCCAATGCGACTGCATAGCTTTTCCGCTTCTTCAATATAATGGGTTGTAAGCAAAATAGAGATATTCTCTTTTTTAAGGTCACTGATAAAGTCCCATAAACTATGGCGCAATTCAATATCCACACCAGCAGTGGGTTCATCGAGCAAAAGAAGCTTAGGGCGGTGGATGAGAGCTTTAGCAATCATAAGACGTTTTTTCATACCTCCACTGAGCTCATGAACGCTTCTTTTTCGATAATGCCAAAGGGAGAGTTTTTTTAATAGATAATGAATATAGGGATGGATGTTTTGTATCCCATACAAATGGGCTTGAAAATAGAGGACTTGTTCTACATTAAAAAAACCGTGTGTGACAAGTTCTTGGGGAATAAATCCTATGAGTGCTTTACTTTTTGTGCACTTTTTATTGATGTTAGAGCCAAAGAGATAAATCGATCCACTTGTTGGTTTTTGAAGTGTCATAATTGTAGAAATAATCGTTGTTTTACCAGCTCCATTAGGACCTAAAAGGCCTAAAATTTCTCCTGGAGTCACTTTGAAGCTTACCTTATCAACAGCAAGGAAAGAGCCATATTTTTTTGTTAAACAATCAATAAAAAGAGGGGGTGGGGAAGACCGGTTCATTTTTTCTTTCGATCAAGCAAAAGATGCCCCCAATCGGCTAAGCATATCCCTGCTAAAGCATAAAAGATATAAGGTTGGTAAAGAAAATAGAGCTTCAACAGGTTTTTTTTATGTGGGAGAGATTTGTAAACGGCAAAAAAATCAAAAGCCCCCAACCTATGAGCCAAGCAATACGAGTAAGCGAGCCTAGTAAAAGATGATGAGATAGGCCTCGATGGCTAAAGAGCTTTGAATAAGAGCGAAAAGGAAGAGAAAAAAAACCTCTTATAGAGAAAAAACGGATTTGGTGAGCCAGATCCATATCGGGACTCATAAAGAGTGTGGTATAGCTAAAGACTGCAGCAAAAGTAATAAGCAAATCATAGGAAGGATGAAGAGTAAAATGAGCTGCAATAAGCAAAATAGGGAGGGCAATAAGGAGGTTAAATTGGGTATGTTTTTTGTAGTTTGACATGGGAGAAAAGATACTAAGAAAAAAGATACATTTCAATATTTACTTTTTCATTTTCCTTGTCGAATATATCTTTAAGACAGGGAGTGCCTTGAATTGGAAAAATTTTCGAAAAAAATCTCAATCGATCCGAAAAATTTTTCAGTTTAAGGCAGGCCCTTTAGATGATGATTTTCTAGTTCAAAACGGTCCCCTTACTGGATGTCCCAGCGAAACAACGCATGCAAATTTTTCTAGATTGGGTATGCGAAATGGGGATTAGAGCATTGGGGGGTGTGGGCTAGGGGATCCTCAGGGGTGGTAGACTCGAAGATCGATTTGTTGCTTTAAAAAGGGTAAAATCTCTGGATAGTTTTGGTGAAGAAACTCGGCTAAATCCGAGGTGACCATTTCAAATTCTTCAAGTTTAGGATGAGTGAATGGTATCAGACGAAGTTCACCGATGTCGACGAGAAT
>JANQJX010000108.1 GCA_028281425.1 Simkania sp. | reverse complement strand
TGATTTTGACAGGCGGCCAAAGGGAAACTATCGATGATAAAACGTTGACTATGTTTCATTTGGAAAGGGTTTTTACAGATTGCAAACATGACTTGCCACTTTATGCTGCGCTATAGAGAAAATGAGTCGCAATTTGGGGTCTAAAAGTCTTCACGCTCCAAGTTTCATGAGATACTCTTCCATTTTATAAACAACAAGGCTACATCCCCATTTTAGATGGAGCTTCTTCCCAAAATGTCATCTTAAAAAGAGGGGCTTAAGAGAAAAAATTCCAATTCAAGGCAGCCCCATAAAAGCTCTTTTTTGCAAGAAAAGAAGATCTCAATTGTAAAAATTGGTATAAAAAAGAAAAAGCGGTTTGTTTTATTCCAAAATCCTTAAGAAGAATTTGTAATGCCTTTTTATCGTCTACTCCTTTTTTTCTTTCTTTTTCTTCAAATTCATCTTTCTGCACAAGACCTTACACAAGCAACAAAGCACCGTATTCTCTATTTAATGCAAATTGGAGAAATCAAGCAGGGAATTGAGCTCTATCGAGATTTAGCAAAAAAAAATCAAAAACAAGATTTTTCTTTGCTTGAAGAGATCGGATATATTTTGCTCCGACTTGGAGCTAAACAAGCCGATGAAGAATCTCAACTTCTTAGCATGTATGGAGCAAATATTGCTGGAACATTAGAGAGTATGGACATTTACGAAATAGGCATGGAAAGTCCAAATTTGCAAACTCAAATGGCAACTATTGGGTTTTTGAGTCAGATTCAAGATGACCGCGCAGAAAGCCTTCTCTTAAAGTCCTTTGCTTCCCCCTTTTTGATGATCCGTATGGAAGGAGCTTATGCATTGGCTATCAGGCGCTCTCATCTTGCAACGGGACTTATCGATTCACTAATGCACAAACTTCCTCCTTTCATGCATGTTTATTTTCCCGAACTCTTTGCCATGATTGGCACTTCAGATGCCACTGCAATTTTGCAAAAATTGATGGTGAGCCCTTTTCTTAATGTACGTCTTGCTTCTTATCTAGCAGCAGCAAAATTTGGAAGAGATGATTTCTTAAAACAAATCCGATCCAGTTTAACCCATTTAGATCTAGCAGAACAAGAAACTTGTGCTGCAGCAATCGGCTATTTAAAAGACTCCCATTCTATTCCTGCTCTTGTGAAATTGAGTCAATCAAAAGCCTTGAATGTGAAACTTGCCGCTTGTCATTCTCTTGTAAAGCTTGGAAAGCTAAACTACCAGCAGTTTATCATAGAAGAAGCTAAGCGCAAAAATCCCTTTGCAATTTCCCTTCTTATTGATATTTCTAATAGCTCAAAACTGCTTGCTAAACTTACAGTTGACTATCACCTTCAAACGCGCGTGAATGCTGCTCTTGTCCTTTTAAAAAAACGGGATATTCGCTGCGTTCCTACTCTCATCCAAATACTTATCGAAGATGAAAGAGATCTTGGATTTGAACCCATCTATTCTCTAGGACGCTCTCTTATGGCATGGAAAGTGATTTTTTCCTCAAAACACTATGAAAAAAAAATGAAAAGAGACATTCGCACTCTCACCCTATCTTTAAAAGAAAAAATTCTAACAGATGCACTTGAACTTCCAGAAACCGTTTTTCTTTCAATTGCAAAAATAATTTTTGAAAAAAAAGAACACACTCTGATCCCCCTCCTTATCCATCTTCTTGAAAATCTAAAAACACCAAAAGCCATTGCTCTTTTAGAAAGACAATGCCAAAGAACAGGATCTCCTTTTATTCGGACCTATGCCCACCTAGCTTTATACCATCTCGGATTTAAAAATCTCCACCAAGATTTTATCTTTCATTGGATTGAAGAGCAAAAAGGGCATGAAATGATCCGCTTTCGTCCTTTTCTCCCTTGGACAGAAAAAAATAAGAAACCCTCTTTTCAATTAACCCCTGAAGAAACTTCCTCCCTTTTAATGACAGCTTATATTACCCTAGCTTCCCAATATGAAAATGAAGGCATTCATGTGCTTTTAAATGCTCTTATTGATGGAAATAAAAAAAATCGGTATGCTTTGGCCGGGTTACTTTTAAAGTCCATTCAATGACATTGCTAATGAAGGGCAGAACCCCTGGTTGGTACCCCTAATCTACAGCCTGCATTTCTAGAGTAGGCACGCAAAAAATGCAGGTTAGAACGATAAATCATAGCATAAGAAAGAAACTTGTTTGTTAGGACACACTCCGAGGTATTAACGGGAAAAAACCATAGTCTATCGAACATACGTTAAACTGCCATTGCAATTAGATGCAAAGTCATGCTACAATTTGCACTCCTTCTAAAGCTTCAGATACCTTTCACTTTATGTGCTTTTTACCTTTCTTAGCTTCTATTTCTTATAAACATGAAAAAAAAAGGATATTTTACAAAAGCAAATTTTGAAAACATTAAGATCAACTCAAAGAGAGGTCATGCAAAAAATAAGAGAGCAAACTCTCCTTTCTTTTCCTCAATGTGTCAAATATGCAGGCTAGATCTATTTGTCGATCTAAAGGTTTTTTTTTCTCTCTTTTCATTCTGTTTTTTTCTTTGAAAGGCTTTTTTCTCTCTTATAAACTTCAAGCACATCCCTTTTCTTCTCCTTTTACCCTTTATATCAAAGATCCCAAATACAAAGATAAGGTCATTTCTACAGATCAGGGAGGGGTTATGACGTCTTCTGGATTTCGCCTTCAAGCTCTTAAACTAACCTATATTCACAAAACAGAACATCATCAGCCTATCCATAAGGTGATTGCCGAAGGTCAACTTCTTCTTAAAAAGGGAAAGCGTTTTTACACTGGAAAGCAGCTTGAATATGATTTAATCACTAAAACGGGAACGCTTTATCATGGAATTTGCGCAAACAATATTTGGTTTGCTGGGGGAGAAAAAATCACCTTGCTTCCCAACCAGAATTTTCATATTTCCAAAGCATTCATCACAACAAGTGATATGGTAAAACCCAACTGGAAAATTCAATCAAGAGATGTCAATATTCACCAAGATAATCTATTTAAAGCAAAAAATGTCACCTTCCGTATCTTTGATACCCCCCTCTTTTGGCTTCCTTTTTTCAAAAGCCATTTCAAGCCTTTGAAAGACAATTTAATTCGTTACGAATTGAATTGGAATATAGGGCTTGTTCCTGTGTTAAGCATGCACTACCATATTTACTCATGGCAATTTTCTGATCTTTTTTTTCGGCTCAAGCTGCGCCCTTCAAAAGGTATTGGATCTGCTCTTGAATCGAGTTATTACGCTCCTCAAAAAAGGACAAAATTTTTGACAAAAAGTTACATCGACCATGACACTTTCGTTCGAGATTCTAATTCTAATAAAGCTGCTTTTCACTATCGGTTACAAGGTCTTTTTGAGTCTAACAACTTTGATAAGACAACAACCACTTATTTGAGTTACGATAAACTCAGCGATCGCAATATGCAATCTAACTTTAAACAAGATAATTTTGAAGTGTCATCGATTAAAGAGACGATTTTAAAATTACGTACTTCAAATGAATGGATGATCAGTGGCCTCAATGCAAAACCACGCATTAATAACTTTCAAGGAATCAAGCAAGAGTTGCCCAAGATATTTTTTACTCCTCACCCTTTTATCTTGGGAAACACAGGTATTATTTCTCAAAATCGCTTTAAACTCTCTTTTCTTGATTATGTTGCTGCTAAAGATCTTAAAAGGGAAACATTTGATTTTCACTCTTTTCGCTTTCAAGGTCGCAGTGAATGGTACCGCCCACTAAGATACCAAGCTATTTCTTTGACTCCATCGATTGGCTTCAATGGGATTTTTTATAACAACAGCCGCAAAAATCGCCCTGTCTCTCAGCTTTTTTTCTTTTCATCTGCCTATTTAAATCTTAAATTATTTCACTTTTATCGCCATTTTTCTCATTTTATAGAACCCTATTTAGACTATATAGGAATCACCCATCCCACCCTTTCAGCTGATACTCCTTACATTTTTGATATCGAGGATGGATATCACCGTCTTTATCAATTTCGCTCAGGAATTAAAAATATTTTTTATTTCAATTCCTACTCTCTTTTTCTGCAAAATTGTTTGATCGATCTTTACTTATATCATTTCCTTAAAGAAACCCCCTTTAAAAAAGTCTTTCCTAAAGCCTACGGGTGTTTTGAATGGAATTTACCTACATTATCTTTTAAAAGTAAAATCGGATGGAATCTCGAAAAAAACCTTCTTGACTTTATTCATATGGGTTTTGCTTGGACGATCAATAAAAACATTGCTCTTATTACCCAATTTCGCCATCGGAGTCGTTTTGATTGGCGTCGAAATGATCCAGAAAATTTCATCATGGAAGTCACACGTGACATTTCGCAGCTTCTCACATCGCCTCTTTCTGACCAAAGAAACACCTTTTTTACTCGGCTTCAGTTTAAATTCACCCCCTACCATATTGCCCGCATTGAATCCCACATTGGTTGGGGCCGCAGCCAAGAACCTTACTACCATGCAATCAAATGTGATTTGATAACTTTGATCAATAGTTGCTGGAAATTGCGTGTCACTTATACCTACTCTCCTTCTCCAAGGAACAGAAATTGGGATTTCAAATGTGGACTTGAACTCGTTAAAAAATAAAACTCAACTCCTAATTGTAAACCTAATCCGCATTTCTCCTAAGTCGTCATCCCTAAAAAAGGTGGTCATAATCCAGATATACTGGGCCTGCCTTGAACTGAAAAATTGTTCGGATCCCTTGAGATTTTTTTCGAAAATTGTGAAAGGTGCAAATTCACTAGAAGTTTTGATTATTTAACTATAGGTTCAAATTTAATCTACTTGTTGCACTTCACAGTTGAAAGGGCGAAACAAAAAAGTGGACGAATTTTCTTGTTTAACTCGATGAGCAAGTTTTTTACATAATTCAAGCGATAAGTCGAGAAGGAATCCATTCCATATTTACTCCTGAAAGATGGTTTTCTGATTTTCGC
>JANQJX010000105.1 GCA_028281425.1 Simkania sp. | reverse complement strand
GAGAAAAAGTTATCTTGTCCAATCACTTTAGAGGGGTCTTTTTGCCTTTTAAACTGCTGCCAAAAAAAAGCATAACTCGAAATGCTTGCATACCAAATGCCAAGCTCTTCTGCAGAAAGATCAAATTTCTCAAGAAATCGTGTCAGATTATTGACCCATTCTCCTACAGGAAATTTTTCTTTTGGCATCCCTATTTGCTTTGCTTTCATAAAATGAGTCAAATAGTTGGGGCCCCCTCCTTTTCTCCCAAGGCCAAAAAAACTATTTTTATCCCCTCCAAAGGGTTGCCTTTTGACTCTTTGATGGATCATAGGGCAATTGATATGAAAGTTTCCGGCACTGATTAGGGTTTTCCATTTCTTTTGTTCTCTCCGGTCTAAACTATGGAGTCCCGATGTTAATCCATAAGGAGTTGAATTGGCAAGATGGATGGCTTGATCAAAGTTTTCATAACACATGATGCCTAAAATGGGGCCGAAAAAGGGTTGTTTTTGAGTCAAGCTTCCTTTTTGGACTCCTCCCTTGATTCCTGGAGAATAAAGATGGGGATATGTCTTATCTTGTTTTGGTTTAAGAAACCAGAATTCTCCGGGTTCTAATTGTGTCATAGTTCGATGCAGGGTTTCATTTGGTGCGAACATAAGGGGAGTGATATCACTTGTTAAGTCAAAAAAGCTTCCTACTTTTAAGCTTTTTACAGCATCGATAAGAAGGTCGGTAAATTGAGCGTTTTTATAAAGCTCATTTTCAATGATTGCAAGGGAGCTGCTTTCTTTTTTTTGTCCATTGAAATTAAAGGCAGAGGTTAAAAGATCCAAAATGGCCTCCTCTCTGTCTGATATTGCTGAAATGATCATGCTATTTTTTCCTTCACAATTTGCACAAAGATCGATACCAGGTCGCAAATGCATGATTTCTTTGACGTTTTTTAAAAAACCACTATAGCAAATGGCATTCACTCTCTTATCTTGAATCAAATGGTGGTATGTCTTATTGTCTTGAATGGGAATCAGGTGGAGCAACCCTTTTGGAAGTTCTGTTTCTAAAAAGAGTTTAACGAGTTGATATGTCAAAAGAATCGTGTGGGGAGAAGGAAGCACTAAGACCGCGTTGCCGCTGATTAAAGCTGCAAAAATATCTCGTACTAAAAAAGCAAAAGAGTCATTCCAAGAAAAACAAAGAAGGATCGTTCCTTTAGAGTTCCACTCAATGTCGCTTATTCCATCTAATTGCTCGATTAAACGGAGGTAATATTCTCCTTGATCAATAGCAGAAGAAACCTCATGGTCTGCATCGAAAATTGTTTTTCCCATATCGCAAAGGAGAAATCCTATAAGATCACTGCGCTTTGCCTTTAACTTTTGTACAACTTCAAAAAGGATTTCTTGTCGTTTTTTTATAGGAACTGTTGCCCAACTATTTTTTTTCCTTTCACAACTGGTTAAAGCCCGATCTATTTCTTTTAAGGTTCCTACCATATATTGATAAAGAATCTTTTCGGGAAATAAAAGATTTTGTTTGTTCCCTTCAACATCTTTTCGCAGAAGTTCTTTGCCTTCGATTAACAGGGGAATAGGGTGGAAACTTGCCTGTTTCCATTTCTCTAAAATTTTTTCTGCCCACTGCTTATTTTCTTTTAAGGAAAAATCGGTTTGTGGTTCATTTTCAAAGCAGGGTTTGCGAGAGAATTCAACAGAAGAAAGAAGACGGTTTTGCGTGCGTCTAGGGTTTGGGTCTAATTTTCCTACCAGTTTGCAACTCATACGAAAAGCTTCAGCTTCTTTTTCCCAAGATTTAGCTTGAGAATGATTTTCAAAATTTTCTGAAAAACAATTGTTACGAGATGCCTCTTCATCTAAACAGCGCATAAGATCTAAGAAAGCTGAATAAAAATGTATTTTTGAAGCAACTTTGCAATCTAAAAAAACAGGTTCATCGATTGCTTTTAACATCCGATAGATCGAATTTCCTGTCCCTCTTATGACTTGAAATGAAAGAAGGTCATGTAAGTCTCGTTCTTGTTTGAGAAAAAGAGCAAAACAAATATCAAAGAGGTTGTGGGTTGCTAGTCGTACATAAATGGATTTTTGACGTTTTTCGTCAGTTGCATATAGAAGCATTGCTTTAAAGTTTGCATCGGTTTCTTTTTTATTTTGGAAAGGAGCTTGTGGCCAAAGAGAGAAAGAAGCATGCACTTGTTCAAGAAGATAATGGTCCCCTTTAATCACCTGAACATGAATGGGAGATCCTCCTTGTTGAAGACGTTTTTGTGCAAATGCTGCAAGGTCTTTTAAGAGATTCATGGAATCGGGAAAATAGGCAGGTAAGGTGATGCCTGCTGGCAAAGAAATAAATTCGGGTTCTAAGAGAACTTTTTTAAAAAGCGAAACACTTAAATCAAGCTCTTCATATTTTTTACCCTCTAAAAAAGTCAAAAAAGAAAATGCTTTCTTTTTGTTTTCAAGTGCTAATCGATAAAAAGGTCGAATTTTTGTTGCGATCTCTTCTAAATCAGATTTCCAAGCTAAGCAAGAGTCTCTTGTCACAAAAGTAGAAAATGGAATTGAAAAAGAAAGGGCCCATGGGTATTTCAAATCATTGAGATAAGCTTTAAGCCTTTTTTTTCTTATTTGCTTTCCTATAGTTTTTTTTTGATAACGCGTGCAATGAAGCTTTTCGTTTAACTGTTTTTCTTTCTTGAGAATTTTCCTTAAGGAATTCTTTTCAGCTGGTAAGAGAAAGTAGGTCCCCTTTTTTCTTATTTGACTTAGAAAAAGAGGAACAAGTAAAGGAGCCCACTTTTCGAGCATTCCCCTAAGAAAATGAAATCTCAAGCGATCAAAAGGAAAAAGAAGTCGCGGAACTCCATATAAAGCAAAGAGGTAGACGAGCTGATCTGCAATACGATAGGGATTGTTTGAACAAACTCCTTGGTCTAATATCGTAACAATAAGAGAACGTCCAACGGGATCTTTTGTTGTTTTGTAGAGTTTTTGCTCTTTTTTTCTTTCTTCTTTTGAAAGCTGTTTTTTCTTTTCTAGAATAAGACGCTTGGCAAGGTCAATGGCCTTTTCCATTCGCTCTTCCATCTCCATTGGTTGAAGACGGGTGCTTGTTAGGATGTGGCGCACTTGCTTTAAAGTTTTAGACTTTTCTACTGTCATTCACAAAAAACTCCATTGGATTTCTCAAAGAAAAAACAGATAAACAAGGGCTTTTTTCCTCATCGTAAGGGTTGTTATTATCATGCTTTTATCCTTAAAAAAAGCAAAATACTCTTTTTCTTTTTAAAACTGCTTTTGGCGTTTTTTTACCTGAAAAATTCTTTTTTTCGTATGATCTTTTAAAAAATTTTGCTTAAAATATTTCGAGCAAGCTCTTAACTAAAGAAGGCTAGAATGTATATTTTTTTCTTTTTGCTTATTGTCTTATCCCGTTTTTGTATTTGCAATCCTGTAGAGCTTGGAATTGATCGGTTTTTAAAACAAGATTATAGCAAAAAACTAAAAGATAAACGCATTGGGCTGATTACGAATCATACAGGAGTCGATTCAAATCTCATTCCAACAGCGAAGCTTTTGAAAGAACATTTCAATTTAGTCGCTATTTTTTCTCCGGAACATGGGTTTTTTGGGGGACATTATGCAGCGGAAAAAGTGGTAAAAGAAAAAACGAAGCATCACATTCCTATTTTTAGTTTGTATGGAAAAACAAGACGTCCAACTCAAGAAATGCTCAAAGAGATTGACCTACTCGTTTATGATATTCAAGACATTGGCGTGCGTTCGTACACTTTTGTAACGACTCTTTTTTATGTCATGGAAGAGGCTGCCAAGCGAAATATTGCTATGATTGTTCTTGACCGTCCCAATCCTATTAATGGTCTTCTGATTGATGGGACTATGCTAGAAAATAGGTTGCGTTCTTTTATTGGATATATCAATGTTCCTTACTGTCACGGCATGACAATTGGAGAGCTTGCTCTTTTTTTTAATGGTGAATACCAAATTGGATGTGCTTTGACTGTTGTTCCCATGAAAGGATGGCATCGAGGAATGAGCTTTAAAGATACAGGGTTACATTGGATTCCAACAAGCCCTCATATTCCAGAATCAGATACCCCCCTTTTTTATGCGACAACAGGAATTTTAGGAGAATTGGAGATGATCAATCATGGTGTGGGATACACCCTTCCTTTTAAATTGGTTGGAGCTCCTTGGATTGATGCAGATAAGTTTGCTACAGCTCTCAATCATCAAAACCTTCCTGGTGTTTATTTCATCCCCTTTCATTACCGTCCTTTTTATGGCTTATTCAAAGGGGAGGATTGTCATGGGGTCTTGATTCGTATTACCGATGAGACTCTTTATTGCCCTCAAAAAATACAATATTTCCTCATTGGCATTTTAAAAAGTCTTTATCCTTCCATCATTGAGAAAAAAATGAAAACATTAAAACGACAAAAGAAAAAACTTTTTTGCCAAGCAATAGGAAACCAAGAACTTTTTCGCCTTATTTTTGAAGAAAAATATATTGCTTGGAAGATGGTTTCTTATCAGGAAAAGGGCCGTAAAAATTTTGAAGAAATAAGAAAAAAATATCTCATTTCTTCTTATGCTTGCCCCAAGCGTTAACGAGAGTTGCTTTAAATTTTTTGAAAGGAATGTTGTATTTTTTCAAAAACTAAATGGGTTCCGAGGTGACCCATTTCTACTGAGAGTGAACCCGCATTTTGCATGCCCGATCTAGAAAAATCCATATGCTCTGTTTCGCTTACACATCCAATAAATTTTTTTAAGGGCCTGCCTTGAACTGGAGATCATCGTCTAAAGGATCTTTTTTTCTTAGGCTTGAAGAAGTCGCACATCTTTTGCTTTCAAGGGTATAGTGAATTTGCAGCTTTCGCAATTTTCGAAAAAAATCTCAGTTTATCCGAAAAATTTTTCAGTTCAAAGCAGTCCCATTATGCAGGAGCCTTAAACCGAATTTATGACTTGTTGCTCTAGAATTTTTATCGCCTTATTCACCCTAAACTCGGGTCAAGATTGAGATCTGAAAATGGGAAATTTTATTTCAACAGATTCTTGCAAAAAGAAAATTAGCACTGACAAATTCAGATTGCTAAAATCCACAAGATCTCCTTGACAAAAGAAAGCAAAGGAGATATGATTTCATTTCATCTATTACCTATATCTTAGGAGTTTTAGTGCTATGATATTTAAGAAAATAAGACCTCTTGGAAAACGTGTTCTTATAAAGCGAGCTGAAGCTGTTACCAAAAAAGGAGAAATTTTTCTTCCTGATTCTGCTCAAGAAAAGCCGAAGCAAGGTAAGGTTGTTGCCGTCGGCCCAGGAGAAATGAAAGAAGATGGAAACCTAATTCCCGTTGAACTCAACGTAGGAGATCTCATTCTCTTTGGAGCATATGCAGGAACTGAAGTAAAACATGATGATGAAGATGGTGATTATCTTTTGATGTCTGAAGATGATATCCTAGCAGTTTTAGAGTAAGGAGAGAAAAAATATGTCAAAAATGTTGCAATTCAATGAAAGCGCTCTGAAATCGATCTTAAATGGGGTGATGACTCTAGCGAAAGCTGTTATCGTAACATTAGGGCCTGAAGGGCGTAATGTTGTGATTAATAAAGGAATGGGATCTCCTCTTTCAACAAAAGATGGGGTGACCGTTGCTAAAGAAATCGTTTTAAAAGATAAATTTGAAAATATGGGGGCGCAACTTGTTAAAGAAGCCTCTACAAAAACATCTGATACTGCAGGAGATGGGACGACAACAGCAATTGTTTTGGCTGAAGCCATCTTAAAAGAAGGCCTTAAAAATGTGTTTGCAGGAGTGAATCCTATGGCTCTTAAGCGGGGAATTGATAAGTCTGTTGAGGCACTTATCGATGCTCTTGACAACCTATCTGTAGCTGTTAGTAAACCCGAGGAAATCAAACAAATTGCAACGATTTCTGCAAATAATGATCCTGATATTGGGGCTATTATTGAAAAGGCCATGGAAAAAGTTGGTAAAGATGGGACCATTACAACTACTGAAGCTAAAGGAATTGAAACGATTCTTGAAGTTGTCGAAGGGATGCAATTTGATAAAGGGTATCTTTCTCCTTACTTCGTGACAAATGGGGAAAAGATGATGACTGAGCTTTCAAATACTCAAATTCTTCTCATTGATAAGAAAATTTCTAATATCAATGATCTCGTTCTTTTCCTTGAGAAAGTTTTCAAAGAAGGAACCCATCCCCTCTTGATTATAGCCGAAGATATTGATGAAGAACCTCTTGCTATGCTTGTTGCTAACAAGTTAAAAGGAGGCAAACCCATCTGTGCAGTTAAAGCACCTGCTTTTGGCGATAGGCAAAAAGCCATTCTTAAAGATATTGCCATCTTAACAGGGGCAACTCTTGTTTCTGAAGAAATTGGCTTAGATCTTAAAGAAGTTGGAACAGAAGTTCTTGGCTTTGTCAAAGATATTGAAATCAGTAAAGACAAAACGATTTTAATCGATGGGAAAGGAGATAAAGCTCAAATTCAAAAGCGCATTGCTGAAATTCGTTATGCCATTGAAAATAGTACTTCCGATTATGACAAACGTAATCTAGAAGAGCGTTTGGCAAATTTAGCAGGAGGAGTGGCTCTTATTCATGTTGGAGCAGCAACAGAATCGGAGATGAAAGAGAAAAAATCACGTGTTGAAGATGCTCTTCATGCGACTCGTGCAGCTGTGATGAGTGGAGTTGTTCCTGGAGGAGGAGTCGCTCTTATACGTGCTCTAACAGCGCTTGACCATCTCAAACTTGTAGGAGATGAAAAAATTGGACTTGAAATCGTTCGAAAAGCAGCCTTTGCACCTCTTACTGCAATTGCGAATAACTGTGGTAAAGAAGGGAACATGGTTGCTCAAAAAGTCTTTGAGCAAGAAAGTGCTTTTTTTGGCTACAATGGATTGACCGATACTTTTGAAAATCTCATTGAGGCAGGCGTTATTGATCCTGTACTTGTGACAAAAAGTGCTCTCAAAAATGCTGCATCGATTAGTAGCCTTCTTATTACTGTCACTTGTATCATTACAGATAAGCCAGAACCTAAAGCAGCAGCAGCTAATAGTGGAATGCCAGGAGGCATGGGTGGTATGCCGCCAGGCATGGGTGGCATGGGTGGTATGCCAGGCATGGGTGGTATGATGTAGTAAAGCAAAATATTAGATAGAAGAGAGAGCTTTAAATATTGTATGAAATAAAAAAGCTCTCTTACCTGTTTAATGATGGAAAAAGTGATGATATTTCCAAAAATAGTATTTGACTTTCTTTAAATCTCTTATTCCAAGAAAATTTATCTAAAATTTAAGCTCTTTTTTTATTTCTTTAAGATTGTTACACTGCTTCGGTAGCTTGGAAAGGGTTTTTCGCACCGGTAGCTTAATTGGATAGAGTACCTGGCTACGGACCAGGAGGTTAGAGGTTCAAATCCTCTCCGGTGCAGGTTTTAATTCATCAAATCAAAGGCAAAAAAAGCAATGCTCTTAGAATCTTTTTCTACAGGTCCTTTTGATACAAATGCCTATCTTCTTGGCTGTGAAAAACAACAAAAAGGAATTTTTATCGACCCAGGTTTGGGAAGCAAAGATTTGCTTGTGACTGCGACACAAAAATACCATCTTCAAATTGAGGCAATTTTTCTTACTCATTCACATTGGGATCATTTTGGTGATGTCGCTGCCTTAAAAAAGGTAACAGATGTTCCTGTCTATGTCCATAAAGATGATGTAGACAATGTGATCCAGCCTGGAGTTGATCAACTTCCACTTATGTTTCCAATTGAGGGAGTAAAAATCGATCATTTTTTAGAAGAAGGAGGCCTTTACAAAGTAGGAGATCTGGAAATTGAAGTTTTGCATACTCCTGGACATTCCCCAGGAGGCGTTTGTTTTTTTCTTAGGGAAGAACAGGTTTTGTTCTCAGGAGATACTCTTTTTAAAGGAACAATCGGGAGTCTTTGCTTAGAAACTGCTGAGGCAAATGCCATGTGGGAATCCTTAAAAAAACTCTCCAAACTTCCCCCGAAAACTCGCATATATCCAGGCCATGGTCCTAGTACAAGACTTGAAAATGAAGATTGGTTAGATAGAGCCAAGGAGATCTTTAGTGAATAGTCATTTTAAACAATAAAACAAGGTTAGATAAAATGGTAAGTTTACTCGTTGGAAAAAAAGCCCCTCAATTTAAAGCTAAAGCAGCAGTTCAAAATCAAATTGTTGAAAATTTTTCTCTTGATCTCTTCAAAGACAAATATGTCATTCTTTTCTTTTACCCTCTCGATTTTACCTTTGTCTGTCCAACAGAGTTGCATGCTTTTCAGGAGCGTCTTAAAGATTTTGAAGAAAAAGGGGCAGTGATACTTGGATGTTCAGTTGACAGTGTTTTTACACATCTTGCTTATCTTAAAACACCAAAAAGTGAAGGAGGCATCAAAGGCATTTCCTACCCTCTTATCGCAGATCTCGATAAAAATATTGCAAGAAGTTACTATGTTTTAAGTGAAGAAGAAGGAATTGCATATAGGGGACTTTTTCTCATTGATCAGATGGGGATCGTAAGACATCAGTTGATCAATGATCTTCCTCTTGGACGCTCTGTGAGTGAAGTTCTGCGTCTTCTTGAAGCTTTAATGTTTCATGAAAAACATGGACAGGTCTGCCCGGCTAATTGGAGTAAAGGAGAAAAAACAATGGAGCCTACTGCAAAAGGACTTGCAGCTTATTTTGCTTAAACTCCCGATTGTAACCTAATCTCATCTGACGTTTTTTTTTAATTTAGATATGGGGCTACCTTGAATTGAGATTTTTTGAAAAGGTAAAAAATTCCAGTTCAAGGCAGCCCCATATGGATTGACGCAATGTTAGCGCAGTTCTTTAGAGCTAGGCGAGATGTATCCAATACATTCTTTCTGGAAGGTTATCACCCTTTCCCTTGAGAATTTCTTAATGTCTTGAAAAACACTCGCGCAAACCTTTTCGAAAGAGTTGGCATAAAGTAAGGGCTAGGGTTGGGAAGGATGAGATGTGAGATAATCATAAAGATCTCTTTCTGTTGTGATCATGAAACATCGATGCTCTTTACAAATTGAAATCGCTGCATCGATAATTGCACTATCTCCTACACCGGGAAGGCAAATTCCAGAAAGGTGTAATATTTGTTTTTTATCGATGAGTTCTTTCATCCCTTTAAAATAGTCTTTTTGACTAAATCCCTCATCTCTAACTCTAATGTAAACCAATTCATTGTCATAAAGAAGAAATTGAATGGCAAAGAAAAGTCCAAAACTTTCTTTTGGAGGGTTTCCATATTGCTCATTTAACTGTGTCATGGATTTAATCCATGAAGGAGTTGCTATTCTTCCTTTTTTTGCTTCTCCAAAAAGAGCAATGAGTCGACGCATCGATTTCCACTTCATCTATTTGTTTTTTTCTTCCATAGCTTGTCTGAGATTTTTATTGCAATATGGACTTGTGACTAACTGGATGATTTTTTAGAGAGGGCATTCGAAATACGGGTGAATGCCACGAGGCATTAAGACTAACACCCCAAAGGCTTTATATTGAAAATGCTCTTTTTTATTTTAGGTGACAAAATAAAGCGTTTGCTAAAAGCACATTCATACTCCATCGCTTTTGATAGAAATAACGCATCTACTTCGTTTCCGCCCCCTTCGCTAAGGTGCACGCACCTTTGTTCGGCGCTTACCTCGTATTTACCTCATTTCTACAAATCAATGGTGCGAATTGGTAGCAACTTGGGGTATAAGAAAAAAATCCTTGTATGGTTAGATGGAACATCTGATTGCAAATTTTGTTTTATGGTTTTAATTGATCCTTCTGAAATTACAGATTTAAAATGATGACTTAAGTTCTCACAGGATCGAGAAGGCAGGCTGGCCATTTTGAGATTTTACGATTGACTCTATGCAAGAAATGGTTATGAACATTTACAGAAGAGGCGAGTTTAACGTATAGGATTCTATGAGGCCCAGAAAAAAATGAGGTGATAAGTCATTTCGTATGTATCTCACACAAACTGTGAATCATATCCAGAAAATCTTTACAACAAAGTCTATGCAAAATGCCTTTTTCGTTTTGCAAATGCCTCTTTTTGAACTTTCTAAGTGGTTAGAAAAAGAAATTGAAAAGAACCCTCTTCTAGAAATCACTTTGAATACACCTCCTTCCGAGCCTTTTCAAATCCCATACCGAGAAAGCCTTTATCAATACCTCGAAAGGCAAGTTTCTCTTCATTATTCTCATCGGTCTGAAAAAAATGTTGCTCTTTATATTGCTGGAAATCTTAATGAAAAAGGGTTTTTAACTCTTTCTGAAAAAGAGATTTGTCAAGCTCTTAAAATTAATTCCGATTTTTACCGTCGATTGATAAAAATATTTCACCATATAGAACCTATTGGACTCGGAGCAAAGGATGTTCGTCACTCTTTGCTGATCCAACTCTCTATTCTTGGAAAGAAAAAAAGTCTTCTCTATCAAATCATTTCCAATGATTTTGAGGCGATTTTAAACAATCACTACTTATATATCGCAAAAAAGTTCAAAGTCTCTCTTAACACGATTAAACAATTGATCCAAACAGAATTACGAAGTTTAAATCCATTTCCAGCTCAAGCATTTGGTCAAGCAAATACTCAGATCATTATCCCTGATATGATCATTGATCAAGAAGAAGATCATTGGAAAATTGAAGTCAATGATGCTCATCTTCCTTCATTCCATTTTCATTTAAACTACCTTAACTATTTATCAAAACCCATGGCTTTGACCAAACAAGAATATCAATTCATAGTATCTCATGTTTCCAAAGGGAAGTGGCTGCAACAAATCATTGAAAGACGTAAAAAAATTCTCTTTTCTATTGGAAGTTATCTCCTTAAAAAGCAACAAATGTTTATTGAAGGGGTTGAAGATTATCCCCTTCCTATGACTCAAAGAGAAATCGCTAAGTCTTTACATCTTTCTGAATCAACAATCACACGTGCTCTTCATCAAAAATATGTTTTTTGTCCCCGAGGTATTGTCTCTCTTGATCAATTTTTCTCGAGTGCGCTTCAATCAAAATCGGGGAGAATTTCAAGTAAGAAAGTCAAAGCTCTTCTTCAAATGCTTATTGAAAAAGAAAATAAAAATGCTCCCTTTTCCGATTTGGAGCTTTCTCATACTTTATCCAAACAAGGAATTGCTTGTGCTAGAAGAACTGTGACCAAATATCGACAAGAACTCAATATTCCAAGCTGCTATAAAAGAAAGTTTTAATCCCATATTTTTTTCATTAAATTTTGCTTCTCAGGGGGCTGCTCAATATTGGGTGCTAAACGGATTTTAGAAATATTAAAAGAAAGGCCAAAATGAGGGAGCGAAAGCTGACGTGCCCACAGCATAATAAGTTCTTCTGGAGAATCAAACTGTTGATATTTAAAATCTCTTTCTAAATCCACTTTTCGATAGAGCGTCATTTTTAAAGTATTAGGTTCTCTTAATTCTTTTTGTCCTTGTCCAATGAACCAAGAATACATTTCTTCTAAACAGTTGTTTTTCTTTTCTTGTCCTAAATGAAAATAAAATCCATAGGCACGAAATTTTTGCATAGCTCTAATACAAATAGGAAGAGAAATTTCTTCTGTTACGATGATTTGATCTGAAGAGAGTAGAATATAAGGTGAAGAATTTGCATTTCCAATCAATGCATTCATAAAAAGTGTTTTGAAGTCTAGCCCTTTTTCCCTGAAAGGGGTCATAAATATAATTTTTGGATAACGATGTATCATTTTCTGATAGGAAAATAAATGATACTTATCAGACCAATAAATCACAGAAATATCCCCAATTCCCTTGACTTGGGTTTTAATAGATTTTAAACAAAGATCAAGCCTTTCTGGTCGATTATCAGAAAAAAGAATAAGATCAACCCTCTTTTCATTTTTTGGAAAAGTCTCTTGAATAAGAAAGCTCAATCTTTTAGAAAATTCATTAAATGGAATCTTTTTTTTATTTTTTTGGGATGATCCGTTATGAATAGAAAGAACATCAGGAATAAATTGTATATGGGATTTTCCAAGCTCAGCTAAAGGAAGTAAAAAGGCAATCTCATTTTCAACAGAAAGAAGATATGTCTCAATTTCTTCTTCTCTTTTAATTTTCTTAAAATGTTTAGCATAAAACGTTTTAAAAGAGGCTAACAGCCAAGGAGCTCTTTGAATACGTTTTTTACAGAGAGTTTTTTTGGGCTTAGGACGGTAGATTCCTTTTTGATAATAATTGTAATCCAAATTTTGGCCATAGGTTAACCAAACATCAGGATTCGTGTAGACTTGATCTAAACGGTTAAGAACTTGAGGATGAGCTAAAAAATCATTGCCACAAAGGTGCACTATGATTTCGTCATCATCTAACTGTCCAACGATATCGAAATAGGCCTGAAAAGCCTTATGTTCTTTGGAAAAAGAAAAAAGAGTGATGGATCTTGAAGAGTCCTTTGTTTCAATTAGAGCTTGGATTTTTTCTACAGTTCCGTCTGTTGAACCTCTGTCGATATAGATGATCTGATAGTTGGAATATTTTTGTTCAAGCAGAGAATGAAAATTTTCTTCTATAGAATCTGAATTATTTTTGGTTAAGACAATAAAAGTAAAAGGTTTGTTCTTTTTTTCAATGAGTTGGCTTTGAAAAAAATCTTGAGCAGGTAATATACGATTATCTTTTTTAGCCTTAATCAACCAATATTCCCTTATTAAAAAAGTAGGTAAAATTAAAATAATAAAAAGGAGGAATAAACGATGAAGAAAAACTTTATCTAATTTTGTTTTTTTCATAACTTTATCTAAAAAAGGGGCTTTCAAGCTAGATTTTCTTGAGATAGAGGCTTGATTTTTCTGAAATTTTTTGTAGATCTAAATCGATCTCATTTCATGAGACTTGGTGATTTAGATTTTTAGAAAATTTCGGTAAAAGGAAGCATTTAGGTGAAATAACGATCGCTTGAAAGTACCCCCAAAAATGTCATCTAATAAAGAATAGTTTTATGAGCCTTTTGAAATCTACTATTTATTTGGTCTCAATTCTTATCTAATATCAATTTTAATAATTAAATTCACAAATTCTTAAAATTATTATAGAATCCTTACGTTAAACTGATGTTTTTTTAACTCACCTTATAAAAACGAAGGATCGTATTTTTAACCCAGATTGCGATCTATTTTTCCCTTTAGTCGAGTAATGCGAGGGAATCTCCCCCTCACATTCTCACAGGTAGGGTCAAGAAATGGCGCGCGCATCTGTTGACCACGTTTCCATCTCCTGCCTC
>JANQJX010000073.1 GCA_028281425.1 Simkania sp. | reverse complement strand
CAAGAAGAAGAATGATAAATTTTTTTTGATAGGGTGGGTCAATTTTCGACCGTTGGAACCAGGGGAAAGTGGGTCAATTTTCGATTGTTGTTGACACATTCGCTTTCACCTTTATGTAATCGATTTATCGGTGCTGAGATTACCACAAATCTGAAAATGCGAAAGTCCTGAAGGTATTTCTTTGCTATAAATTGCTCCCTGTAGCATCTCGTAAACATGGTGAATCTTACTCTTCCCATCTTCATCAGGATTATAGATGCGATAATCGATTGTCCAGAATCGATTCAGCTTCAGGATTGTAATAGATACAAGTGACAATCCCTATCCCTAAAATAACCTTCCCTGCATTCCCACTGTTGCACACATCAAGCAAAAAAGAATCGCAAAACCCAATCTCTATTCGTATGTGAGAATTGTGGGCATGCGGCAAATGCTGACGATGTAGGAGCCATCAACATTTTAGGGTCATCGGGTTTTAGCCTGTGGAGTAGGTTCGTTGGAACTTTCGATGAAGCAGGAACCAGTAGGAAGTAGCGATACAAGCCTACTCGTGGGATAATTTCTCACGAATCCCATTCCTTTAGGTGTTGTGGGAGGATGTTAATTTGCCCATAAAAGCAGGAAAAGCGTTTTTAGGTACATAAAAAATGTCTCTACCTCCCAGATACTTATTAACTATTTTTTGTATGTTTTTTGGGTAGGGTTTTAAATTTCCTGAGATACAATAGAAGTCAATAAAGCGGTTAATGTATTGCGAGTGGCTTGCGGTTAGTTTTTTGTAGGAATGCTTTGCTAGATCTTTTTTCTTATTAGAGTAGTCTTTAAAAATATTTTGACTGAACTTAGTTCCTAGAAATATGCTAATAATATCCCTCACACAGGTAGGAAGTAAGGGTGGTTCTTTACAGTAAGCAATATCCTCATAGTGAGTGTTTTCCTTATTCCAGAAATTATAAAAGAAGCGATCAATGTATTTAGACTTTTCAACAAAAAAGTCCTTTCCGTTTAAAACCGCCTTGATCATCCCTTTGTCATGCACGCTGTTTTGTTGAAGAAAAAAAGAGGCAACCTGCTTTTGATAATTGGTGAATATATTATGCATATGAAAATAGAATTTATCATAATTTTCTGAGCTTATCCATGTCACGGTCTTTAGCTTGTTTCCAAAATTCAAAAATTCCATTTCATCAGGATAATCAGAGAGCCAACTAACATCAAGAGGCGTTCGTTCACCTACTGGTTTGAAAGCAATTATCATTCCACCCTTTCCAGCCCAGGACCTAGCTACATGAATATGTCTTGTCATAGAATCAAGCACACTATTAAAATTAAGCGTGCTATTCTTAACCATTTTGATTGGTTGAGCTATTCCCATAAAAAGAAGAGGCTGGATCTTTAACTTGTTTTTATTCATGACATCATAAATTTTGCGCATAGATTTTAATAAACGACTTCCAAACTGACTAAAGAGAATGACTTCTTTCTCATTTAACGCTGAATTAGATAATAAAGAATCTTGGTGAAAGCAGGAACAAACTTGGCTATGAAATATATCGAAATCAAGAAACATTTTTAACGAAAGTAGATCTCTAACACGGATGTTGTTCTTTCTTAGCAGAGCGGCGAATCTATTTTTCTGTTTAGATACAAATTCCCCTCTCCTTATGGTTCTTACTTTCTTTAAGGCCGCTTCGAAGTTTTTTAGGGGAATCGGAGGGCAAAAACACATTATTTTAAGGAGAGAAATATCAACTTCATCACGACCTACTTTCATTGTGAATTGTTTTGTTGCCAATTTGTAAAAATCCTTGCCTTTAAATACTTGACATCCTGTTGCCACTTCATTTGTTAATTTTGGAACACTATTTATTGGACGATGTTGCACATAGTGAAAAAAGACTCCTGGGATATATATAAATGGAGATGGATCGAAATCCCTTTTAATGTCTAGGTCCTCACACTTTTTGAAGCTTCTTTTGTTGTAAATATCTATAGCATTTGTAATAGGGATCATGGTTTTAACCTTAATTGCATAAATCAGCTTTATATTGGGCCTGACCAAGTTTTTCATTATTTTTTTCTTCAATTCAACTATGAAGTGAAGATTGATCAGCTTTTCTACTAATTGGATCTACTGAGAGATCCTCTCGTTCAACAAGTTTATAGCCAGAATTAATTGAAGCAGACATACGAATCTGCCTGTAAAAGGAAAAGTATTACTTTATTCTCTTGTTTATTGCAAGTATTTTCTTAACGTGAATTCGGGATTAGCCTATAGAGAAAAGAGGAGAAAAAATCATGCAAATAAAAAATTTTTTTGTGGTTTTTAACTCACAATAGGATCCTAAAATGTCTGAAGACCTTTTGAGTTCTTTATTTTGTACAATTGACGATTTTTGCAAAACTTTTGAACCATACTTTCGTTCTGTCCTTTTACCTAAACGAAGCTCTCTTACGCGCCTACCACAGATGCACTTGAGCGAAATCATGACCATCATCGTTGCTTTTCATTTTTCTAGGTTTCGCACTTTTTCTGATTCACGAAGATGGCAGCTGCCTTTTTTAAGATATCATTCTCCATCTTGAGATCGGCTATTTGCTTTTTCAATGCAATCATTTCCTCATTAGATGCGCTGGGAATCCCTTGGACCTTTAAAACTGTGGACTCCATTTTTCTTGTACTCTCTCATCCATCCATAGAAAGTTTTTTCGCATATTCCAAAATCATTAGCGATGCTATGCATGGATTTATTTGTTGTTAAACAATGCTCAACAATATCGATTTTAAATTGCCGATCATATTTTCTTGGCTTTTGTTTCATAGTTCAACTCCAGAGAAAAGATTTCTCATAATACCTGTGTTTTAAGTGTCTATCAAATGGTGGTCGAGTAATGCGAGGGAATCTCCCCCTCGCATTACTCGACTAGAAAAAAAGCAAAAAAATTTAAACCGCAAGCAAGTCTGATGAATTTGCATGTGTCGTATGCCACCTCTAAAGAAGCCTCCTTTTTTGGCATGAAGGTTCCCAATGATCATCAACCTACAAGGGATGCCTATAGAGTTTCATTTTAATTCTGGATCCACAAGTGATATAACCCCGGATGACCACCTATTTCGCGGCAATTCGGGATAGCATGTTTGGGACAATAGATACTGTAGATTTTTGGCCTGCCTTGAACTGGAAAGTCGCCTTCTAAAGGATCTTTTCTCCTTAGGCTTGATATAAGTCGCATTTCCTTTTGCTCTCAAGAGTCTAGTGAATTTGCACCTTTCACAATTTTTGAAAAAAATCTCAATGGATCCGAACAATTTTTCAGTTCAAGGCAGGTCCATTTTCAAAGAAGTCTTGTGAGAAGTGCAGGTTAACCAATATAGACATAAAAGAGCATTCCCAAAATATATCCAATGAAAACCGGAAGGGAAACTTTTTTAAAATAAGATAAGAAATCAATTTTTTCAAGACCCATCAAAGCAACTCCAGCAGAAGAGCCCATGACGAGGATACTTCCTCCCGTTCCTGCAGCATATGCAATCATAAGCCAAAGGGGGGAATCTGTCGGGACATTTTGAAGATCATACATTCCCATTGTTGCTGCTACAAGAGGAACATTATCAATGATTGCTGAGACAAGGCCTATCACCGTTGCAATGATTGATTCATTTTTTATAAATCGATCCATCCATCCTGCTACAGCACCCAAAAGTCCTGTGGATTCTATCGCATCAATACTGAGAAGAATTCCCAAGAAAAAAAGAATACTTGAAACGTCAATTTTTGTAAGAATATAAGGAATTCTTAAGTGTTTTCTCTGCTCATACTTATGATGCATAATATCGGTAATAAGCCACATGATCGCAAGAGAAATTAACATTCCCATGAAAGGGGGCAATCCCGTTAAATATTTGAAAAGAGGAACGAAAAGAAAGAGCACAATCCCCGAGAAAAAGACGAGATGGGCTCCCGGTTCAAGAGACTCATCCCGAAAATCAATTTCTGCTTTGGGAAATTTTCCTTTGAGAGAAAAGGTATAAATAAGAAGAGGAAAGAGCAGCGAAATCAGGCTGGGGAAGAAAATCTCTCCGATGACTTTTATCGTTGTAATTTGTCCTCCAATCCAAAGCATGGTGGTTGTGACATCTCCAATAGGAGTCCAAGCTCCTCCTGCATTGGCAGCAACAATGACCATGCAAGAAAAAAGAAACCTCTCACTGCGGTGAGGGATGAGCTTTCGTAAAATGGAAATCATCAAAATGGTTGTTGTCAAATTATCAAGAACAGAAGAGAGAAAAAAAGAGAGAAAACAAATCAGCCAAAGCATTTTCCGCTTAGATCTTGTGTGCAGATAATGAATAAAGGTATTAAAACCCTTATGAGAGTCAATGAGTTCCACAAGAGTCATTGCACCTAAGAGAAAAAAGAGAATCTGAGAGACACTGCTCAAGTGGGCCTCAAGAAAAGCTAAACTCGTATTGAGAGGTTGAGGGTCACCGACAAAATAGATCAGCCAACAGAGTACGGCTAAAAAAAGGGCGATAGCTGTTTTATTCACACGAATGATAAACTCAAGAATGATCGCTAGATATCCAATGAGAAAAACAACAATAAGAAAATTATGTGATAATGTAAAAATTTCCAATGCTTAAAGCTACCTCTACCTTTTCCTTAGCATTTACCTCGAGCTCATAAAAAGTATCGTTTTCTTTTAATAAAAGACAACCTATTTTCTAAATAAAGGAAATTCTTTTATTTGACAGCGAAATGAGAAAAATTTTTTTTTCGAAAATTGACTTTGTAACCCAAAGAGAACTTTTCAAAAGAGGGATAAGATGTGCTTTTTTGGGTTTTTTCCCTTTGATTCTTGCAGCGATTTTCTGTCCGGTCTCTTTCCTAGAAAAATGGGGAGCTGTCATATTTGCCCTTGGGGTGTCTCTTCTTGCTTATGGCATGGTTCCCTATCAAAAAATGTGTTACCTAAAAATTCATCCTCACTGTTTAATTCTTGAAAGAGAAACTTTTTGTTTTACAGATGCCAAAAAGGGGACTTTTATTTTTTCTTATCATGAGATAGAAAGGATAAGTTTTTTGCAAAAACAAGGGATTCATATACTTAAGTTCTATATTAAGAAAAAATGCCATCCCTTTACGATTTCCTATTTTTCCAGAGATTGCTTTGAGGAATTACAAGCTTATTTCAATGCGAGTGTTGATGGATCTGAAGATTGATGAGGATTACAGGGCAAAAGACCGGTTTGAATGATATCATGCATATGGACAAGGCCCACAAGTTTTTCCTCTTCTAATATGGGAAGCATCATCACTCGCTTGCTGGGATTTTCTTCCATCCGATGAAGTGCATCGACAACCAAGATATTTTGATCGATAAAAAGATAGTTGGGATTTATAAGCTCTTTCATGGGTTTTTCTAAAGAGGAGGATCCATTTTCTTGGATAGCACGCCGCAGATCTCCATCGGTAAAAATTCCCTGAAGTCTTTGTTTTTGGTTAACAACAAGAAGACATCCACATCCCTTTCGGGTGAGTTCTACAAGGGTATGCTTGAGAAATTCCTCTGGATAACAGATAGGAAGAAATTGATCCTTACGCATAATATCATAGACACGTAAGCTGATCATCTTTCCAATTTGACCTCCCGGATGATTGAGGGCATATTCATCAAGGCTAAAATTTTTTGCTTTCATCAGAGCGACAGAAAGCACATCTCCAAAAATGAGTTGAATGGCTGTTGAAGTTGTAGGAGCTAAGTCAAAAGGACAGAGTTCTTTTTGAAAAGGAAGAGAAATACTCAAATCAGCAAGATGAAAAAGACGAGAGTTTGGATTCGAAACCCAAGCCATGGATCTTGCTCCTTTTTCACGAATAAAAGATAAGAGATTGATAAGCTCTTCACTTTCACCACTTTTACTAATAAAAATCAAAATATCCTTTTTATCGACAATCCCAATATCCCCATGCAGAGCATTCATAGGAGGAAGATAGATCGCTTTTGTCCCTGTAGAAATCATAGTTTTGGCCAATTTTTCGGCAATAATTCCACTTTTACCGATCCCAGTGAAAATCAACATCCCCATGCACTTGTAAATCTGTTGAAAAATTTCAGCTGTCTTTTCAAAATTAATGCGATTGAAAAAGAAATTTAATTGATTTTGGTATTCTTGAAAAAGCGTTTTTATCATAACATTTCCTTCTTGAACTCAATTATAATGATCATATAAACAAGAGATTAAAGTGACAATGCTTAAAGGATGGATTTTATGAATCAAAAAATTCCTATTACAATAGCTAGAGGTGATGGGATAGGCCCTGAAATTATGGAAGCTACTCTAGATATCCTTCAAGCTTCCGATGCAAATCTAGAGTATTATGAAGTAGAAATTGGAGAAAAAGTCTACTTAAAAGGACATCCAACAGGTATTGAATCTTCCACTTGGGATATGATTCGCAAGACAAAAGTTTTTTTAAAAGCCCCCGTTACAACTCCTCAAGGAGGGGGATTTAAGAGTTTAAACGTGACCATTCGGAGTGCTTTTGGTCTTTATGCAAATGTACGTCCCTGTGTTTCTTATCATCCTTTTATTGCAACAAAACATCCTCAAATGGATGTGGTCATCATTCGGGAAAATGAGGAAGATCTTTATGCGGGTATCGAGTATCGCCAGTCACCTAGGGTCTGCAGCTCTTTAAAAATCATCTCGGAAGTTGGATCAGAAAAAATCATTCGTTATGCTTTTGAATATGCCAAAACAAATTGTCGAAAAAAAGTGACCTGCTTCGTTAAAGATAATATCATGAAATTTTCAGATGGACTTTTTCATGAAGTGTTTAATCGTATTTCAAAAGAATATCCCAATATTGAAAGCGATCATTGGATTGTCGATATTGGAGCTGCTAAACTTGCCGATACTCCTGAAGTTTTTGATGTCATTGTCATGCCTAACCTTTATGGAGACATTCTATCAGACGTAGGAGCTCAAATTGCTGGCTCTATAGGTCTTGTGGGATCTGCAAATATTGGAAATCATGGGGCGATGTTTGAAGCAATTCATGGATCAGCTCCAAGACGTGCTGGACAAAATATGGCCAATCCTTCAGCGCTTATTCTTGCATCAGTCCTTCTTTTAGTCCATGTGAATCAAAGTGCTGTAGCTGAAAAAATTCATAATGCTTGGCTTAAAACAATTGAAGATGGCATTCATACTTACGATATTTTCAAAGAAGGGACAAGTCAAAAAAAAGCGGGAACCAAAGAATTTGCAAGTGCTGTGATTGACCGTCTAGGGAAAAAGCCCGATCAGCTCAAAATAGCAACTTACAATAAAAGCAATACCAAAGAAGTAGAAAACCTTCAAGAAAGCTCAGTCCAGGTTAAAAGAAAGCTTATTGGAGTTGATGTTTTTATCTACTCTATGCTTTCTTCTGATGAGCTTATCAAAGAATTTACAACTCAATCCTATGGAGATTTTCTTCTAGAAATGATCACCAATCGAGGAGCCTTTATATATCCTGAAGGGCAAGTGGAGACCTTTTGCATTGAACAGTGGCGCTTCCGTTTTATACATCAAAAGAAGTGTCTTTATGCTTCTATTATTAAACTTTTAACCGTTCTAAGTGAAAGTGATTTGGACATTATCAAAAGTGAAAATCTCTATACTTTCGATGGTCAACCAGGGTACTCTTCTGCAACAAAGTAAAAAAGAGGAACTTAACAACCATTAAGTCCCAATAGATAAGGGTCACAATCGGGGATTAAAATGTCATTTTTTCTAAATGCTCTTTAATCGCTTTTAAAAATTGACATCCATACATGCCATCGATGATCCGATGATCAAATGTGAGCGAAAGATGCATGATCGACCCAATCTTAAAAGCTGTCTCATTTGTAACGATGACTTTTTTTTCAATGGCTCCAACACCAATAATTGCAACTTCAGGATGACGGATAATAGGGATACCTATCAAAGCTTTTCCCATTCCAAAGTTACTTAAGGTGAGGGTTCCTCGTTGCATTTCATCGGGATGCAACTCTTTTGCTCTTGATTTTTTTGCAAGCTTTGCGACCTCTTTAGCAAGCTCTTCAATCGATTTTGCTTCCACATTTTGAATGACAGGAACTAAAATTCCCTCGTCAATACTCACGGCAATTCCTAAATTGATTGAAGGTTGAATCACAATGGTATCCTCCGCTTCAATTGAAGCATTGATCAGAGGAAACTCTTGAGCTGCAGTTGCAATAGCCTTTGCAATAAAACTTGTGATCGAAAGTTTAAACCCATGTGTATTTTTAAAGACTTCTTTTTCTAAATCGATTTGATGGAGAAGATCGGTGACGTTGACTTCATTGATTAAAGTTGCATGAGGAACAACCGAAGAAGAGAAGACCATTTTTTCAGCAATTTTTTTGCGAATTGGGCTCATTTTTATCCGTTGGATGCCATCTGATATTTCAACTAAGTCTTTTTTCCTTTCTTTTTTTTCTCTTTGATTTAAGTAATTTTCTAAGTCTTTTTTAGACAAGCGTCCCCCAGCTCCTGTTGTTGGAATTTTTTCAAGTTCTTCTAATTGTATTCCCATATTACGAGCCATATTAAGAACAACAGGAGTATAGTATCCCTTCATAGAAGAAGCATTAGTTTTTATTTTTTCTTGAAAATTTTCATGAGAAAGCTTTTTTCTTGGGATTTCTTCTTTGCTTCCGACAATTAAAGTTGCAAGAAGAGCTCCTACGTCGAGTTCCTGATCGGGAAGGGCATGAATTTCTTTTACAATCCCTGAAGCAGGAGAAGGAATTTCTGAATTGACTTTATCGGTGGAAACCTCAAGTAAAGGTTCATCAAGCTTGACACTATCTCCTACTTTTTTAAACCACTGAACAATGGTTGCACTTAAAATACTTTCACCTAACTTAGGCAATTTAATTTCAATCTCTTTTTCATCCATCTTTTTTCCCCTACTCAAGCCAAGTCACCGCATGATATCTCTTTTCATCGATTTGCTTTTCCATTTTTGCTATAAAAACAGCAGCCACAGCATCCCCTAAAATATTGGTCACAGATGAAACCATTTCTCTTAAACGGTCAACTCCAGCAACAAGCGCAATTCCTTCTAAAGGAAGTCCCATTGCATTGAGAACAATAGAAAGCATGACAATTCCTGTTCCCGGAATGCCAGCGGCTCCAATTGCAGAGATTAAAGCGACAAAAATCAAAATAAAAATTTTAACTAAAGTCACTTCAATTCCGTAAGCTTGGGCAATAAAGATTGCTGAAACTGCTTGACCAACTGCTGCTCCATTCATGTTAATTGTTGACCCCAGTGAAAGAACAAAGCCAGAAATATCTGGAGAGATTCCAAGATGATCACGTGCACATTCTAAAGAAACAGGAAGGGTTGCGGAACTACTACTCGTCGTAAATGCTAAAACAATAGCGTCTTTCATTCCTTTAAAAAAAGGAGCCACATTGAGTTTTGCAAGATATTTTATCGAAAAACAAAAGATAATTAAGATTTGTAAAATGCAAGCAATATAATTACACAGCAGAAATGTTAATAAGGGCAAAATCACTTTAATTCCAATAGACCCCACAGCTGTTGCAATCAAAGCAAAAACCCCATAGGGAGCAAGCTTCATGATAAAATGGGTCAAGGAATACATTATTTCACTTAAAGATTCCAAAAACTGAAGAACGATTTTTCCTTTCTCTCCAGATAATGTGATTGCAAATGCAAAAAAAATGGAAAAAACAATCACTTGCAAAACATTGCCTTCAGAAAATGCTGCAAAAGGATTCGAAGGCACCATAGAAAATAAAAAATCTAAAAGGCCAATCCCTTGCCCTAACGAGGCCATCTGTTTAGGCAAAGGGAGTTTAAGTCCTACTCCCGGTTTTAAAACATAGACTAAAACAAGACCAAATATGATTGCTAAAATAGTTGTAACTGCGTAGAAAAGAAGGGTTCGTAATCCAATACGTCCCAATTTTTTAGGGTCATTGATGTGGCACATTCCAGTGACTAGAGAAGAAAAAACAATCAGCCCAACAAGCATTTTGAGTAAGTCAATGAATGCTTTTCCCAATCTTTCTAAAAAATCGACCTGATGTCCTAAGACAAGGCCTGCAATAATTCCTAAAATAAGACCGATTAGGATTTTAATCCAAGGTTTCATAATGTCCTTTTTTCATGAGTGTTCGAATTTGGATAAGGAGTCGATCATATTCTTTTTGATTAGAAACGACCTCAAGAGAGGCCTTAAGATAGGCAATTGGAAGAGAATAATTTAGAGGTTTTGAAAGTTTTACCCAATCTTTTTCTGAACAAAGAACAAGCTCACATCCTCTTGCTTCAGATAGATTCACAAAATGACTTAGCTGAGTTGGAGTTGGTTTCAAATGATCGGGAAGGGTCAAAGTCTCTACAAGATCGACATTCAGTTCTCGAATTGTATTAAAAAAAGAGGAAGGATTCCCCAAACCACAAAAGGCACTCACTCTTTTTCCTTCTAAATGATGCCATCTTTCATAACCCTCTCCTAGAACTCTCTTTGGCACCATTTTAACCCCGATAAGAGAAGAAGAGGTCCATCTTCTTACATCTCGACTTAAACGGTCAAAGTGATTTGGATTTTTGACATGGTTTATGAAGACATAGTCTGCTAACTTAAGTCTTTTTGGGAAATCACGCAAATAACCACGAGGAAGGTAAAATCCTTTGCCATAAAGATCATCTGCATGAAGCATCACAATTTCCAAATCTCGATGCAAGCATCTATATTGCATCCCATCGTCTAAAAACACAATTTTTGCTCCACAAAAAAAGGCCGTAGAGGCATTCTTTGTTCGATTTTTCCCAACAAACACAGAAAGATGAGGAATGTTTTTCCATAAAAGATAGGCTTCATCCCCACAAGTCATAGGGTCAACAATTGATCCTTCTTGGAGATGAAGATTTTGATTTTTTTTTTCTATTTGAGAACGGTAGCCTCTGATAAGAATCGAAGTTTTTCCCTCTAGTGAAAATTGCTTAGCTAAATTTTGAAGAAGAGCGGTCTTTCCTGTGCCTCCAGCGACAATGTTGCCAATGCTAATCACTGGTACTTGAATTTTCGATTTTTTAATCCAAGCATGATCAAAAACAAAATGACGTAGCTTAATTGCCGATTCGAAAATTTTACTAAGCATATGCAACACCCCAGAAAAGATCCGAGACTTTTTTTCCCCTTCAATGAGCTCAATCACATAAGTTTCAAGTGCTGTCATCATAAAATCAATAGACTCCCACCTTTTCGAGATGGCCTTTTTCCAGAGAAGGGAAAAGAGAAAGTTCAACCATTTCGATCACAATATGAATTGCAGCCATATGCACCTCTTGAATCCGATCTGAATATTTAAACCCAGAGACAATCCATTCGAGATCACACATCCCTTTCATACGTCCTCCCATTTTCCCCAAAAAAGCACATGTTTTAAGACCCAATTTTTTGGAAATAGCCGCAGCACAAATGAGATTTTCTGAATTTCCACTTGTTGTAAGCGCAATAAAAAGATCATTTTTTTTCCCATGCGCTTCAATACCTCTTGCAAAGACTTCATCATAAGACACATCATTTGCAACACAACTGATCTGCCCGGGATCTGAAAGAGCAATGGCTGAAAGCGCTCTTCTCTTTTTTCTATAAAAACCGGTTAATTCTTCAGCAAAATGCATGGCATCACAAAGACTTCCCCCATTTCCAGCAATGATGATTTTATTTCCCCTTTGATAGGTTGTCACCATCAAGAGGGCTAACTGCTCAATAAACTCGATGGCTTCTTCGGACGAAAGAGTTTGAATAGATTTTTGAGATTCTTTGACAGAATATTCAATGGCCTCTCGCATGGGTTCTCCTTCATCGAAAAAAATAGTTTGACTTAATCTGGAAGTGTAGCGAATTGAGTAATATTAATCTACTATAGGAGGGTGATGTCTACTGTAAATAAGGGAAAAAAGGGAAGTTTTTAACCCCTATTTTGCATGCCATCTTTGGAAAAAGAGATGCACGATTGTTTTTTGAGACGCCAATGAATTTTCGAGGATAAGGTTTGTAACCTAAGAGAATTTATTGGGTGTGTGAGCGAAACAGAGCATGTGGATTTTTCTAGAGCAGACATGTGAAATGGGGGTTAAGGAAAGAAAGAGGGCATTTGAGCGATGGTTTTATGATTTTTGAGAATTATTGAATTGACCTATAACCGCCCTTTTGGCAGTCTCTTTTTTTATTAAAATCAACAAGGTGGAACTTTGATTTGAAAGGAACTCTTAAGTCAACATCCTCCTAAGAATTGGGACAAATTGAGAAAAAGAATAAGGATGAAATGGGATTGATGACAATTGGAAAATGGCAGATTTCAAGTAACCTTAAAAGATCATCTGTGGAGAAAAATTGCGTTTTAAATTTTTAAACATTCCAGTCCAAATAGATCCCATGTTCTGGGTTTTCTTGCTTTTTTTCATAGGTGTTTATCAAAGCTTTTCAATTTACACGCTTATTTTAGGTGGGGTGATCTTTTTCAGTTTGCTTGTGCACGAATATGGTCATGCTATCACAGCGCTTTATTTCGGCAGTTATCCGACCATAACATTAGGAGCTTTTGGGGGAAAATCTTCCTATAGTCGCTTCAAGATGACCCCAAAACAAGAGTTTTTAATCACCCTCAATGGACCTCTATTTGAAAGTCTTTTAATTTTTCTTCCCTACTTTCTCTTAAAGCAGGGAATTTTTCAAGAACATCGTTATATGCAATACTTTCTTTATGCCACAATGCGTATAAATATTTTTTGGTGTCTTCTTAATCTTATTCCGATTACCCCTCTTGATGGAGGCTATCTTGTCTACTATTTTCTTAAGCAAAAATTTGGGAATAAAGGATGCAAGATTGCTCTTATCATTGGCTTAATGAGTGCTCTTTTACTGATTCCCTATCTCTATTTCAAGGGCGTTTTCTTTTTTGGAACACTTCTTTTGATTTTTGGATATCAAAATCTCCAAACCCTTAGGCAAAAAAGAGGTGTCTCTAAAAAACCCTCTCTTTTTAGCCGCTATATTCAAGGAATTGAAGCGATCAAAAACAATGATTTGAAAAAAGCTAAATTGCAATTCAAACCACTCATCAATTGCAAAGAAACACAAATTAAATATTCTTCTATTGAATCTCTAGCAAAAGTCTACTACTTAGAAAACCAATCTGAAAAAGCCTACAAGTTACTGATGAAAATAGAACCTCAATTTCTCAAAGAGGGTAAATGCCTTCTTTGTAAAATTGCTTTTGAGCAAAAAAATTATCAATTGATCACTTCTTATTCAAGAGACATCTATAAAATAGCTCCTTCTTATGAAACCGCAATTTTAAACTCCAAATCTTTTGCTTACCTAAGCCAAGGAGATCTCGCTGGAGGATGGCTTAAAACGGCTGCTCAATTTAAAGATATTTCAAAAAAATCTATAGAAAATATCTTAAACCATGAAGCCTACCATTTTGTAAAAGACCAACATATTTTTAAAACCTATATTCAAGAAATTTTCTCAATGAAAATTCCTTAAAATTCCCAAGGAAAATCCCCTAACCCCTAGCCCGTATTTTGCGTGTCCACTTTAGAAAAATCCACAGGCTCTGTTTTGCTCACGCATCCCATAAATTCTTTTAAGGACCTGCCTTGAACTGAAAAATTGTTCAGATCCATTGAGATTTTTTTCGAAAATTTTGAAAGGTGCAAATTCCCTAGACTCTTGAGAGCACAAAAGGAGATGCGATTTATGTCAAGCCTAAGGAGAAAAGATCCTTTAGACGAGGATTCTCCATTTCAAGGCAAGTCCTTTAAGTTAGGTTGCAAACTTATCCATTCGAGAATTTCTTGGCTTTTCGAAAAAAGGGGGCATGAAAAATAACAGGCTAGTGTGGAATAGGGTGTATTCACAAGGGGGATCATTGGGAAAATAGTTATACTATTGTGACCCGCTTGAAAGTTTCCAATCTTCTTTTAGCACATCTTCTATAGCAAGGACTTTAGGAGGATCAAACCAGAAATGTTGGTATTCTTTTTGTGTTCGAATCGTTTCTTGGACCTTTTTTATATCTTTCCTAAGGGCAAGAATGGGCTTGTAGGGTTTTATACTATTCATGGATCGAGCATTATATTGTTGATCGAGCTTTTCTTGAGCTTGTTGAGTTTGAAGGTAAAGCGTTGCTTTAGGTTTCATCTTTTTAATCAAAGGGGTTAATATATTTTGAGTAAAATGATCTTTTTCTCTTAGTTCTTCCTCCGTGCTCTTAGGAGCTGATCCTGATTCCCTGAGTTCCGTTCTTTTCATATCTTGTTTTCGATTGAACTTACCTAACATACTCGTTCGAGTTGAAGTTTCCCAGTCATTTTTAAATTCAATATCGTCTCTTTCCAGAATCTTATCGACAAGATCAGTTTGATTTTCGAAGGCAGCAACCATTAGAGGAGAACACTTATCAAAATCTTGGAGGCTTATGTTTAAGTTAGGCTTTTTTAAGAGTTTTTCTACAAAGTTGGTTTTCTTTTGTTCTATAGCAATTATAAGAGCGGACTTTTTCATAAAATCTTGGGAATTCACATTTATATCATTTCTTTCTAAGATTTTATTTGCGATCTCATTTAGATCCTTTTTTAGAGCCATGATTAAAGGTGGATTGTTTTTAAAGAAATCTGTACTTAAATCTAACAACCCTTGATCTAGAATCTTTTCTGCAATGTTAGCTTCCTTGCTTTCTAAGGCCATAAAAAAAACATGAGGAGCATGTTTTTTTTGAGGAATAATTAGGCCTCTTTTTATAAGGTTGAAAATAGTTTCTTTATAATTATCGAAAACAATGAGGTTGAAAAGTTCATCTTGATTTGAATCAGTAATGTTTACAGTTTCTGGGAGATTGTTTAAAATAATTGGGGTAAGGTGTTGATTTTTGCGGTTTAACGAAAGAGTTAAAACTTGATTCCAATCAGTAGTCTTTTTTGCACGGATGACTATTTTTTTTATGGAGGATTTAAACTTCTTGTAATAGGTTGAGTCTGCACTAAGAGTATATGGCGACTCTTTTATAAGAGTAGAAAGTACATTATTATCTGTTGAAGTAGAATTATTCTCCGTTACCTCTTGAAGTTGTTCAAGAAATTCGATATTTCTTCTTTCTGCTAAAAAAGTTGCAGCTGTTTTTTGAGTTTTAGGGTCGCGTTGATGAAGATGTGATGGAGATGTTTGCCTTAGGATTTGTTTAAAAGTGTTGCGTAGGATCTTATCGCTAGATAAAGTGTCTGGAGTTGTATAGGGGGAATCGTAACCCATTAATGATAGATACATCAAGGTGGTAAATCCTTTGTTGTCGATATGATTCTTAAATTTAAAGTTGGGATGATAAACGATGCGTCTTACAAGATCCACTTTTATGAAAGAATTTATTGCGTTGTTAGCCAATATTTCCATCAATAAAGGTCTATTATATTCTCCTCCTATGTCATTGAGATGTTTTTCTAAGAGAGTTTGAATCACCTTTTTTCTAAGAAGGGGCAAGTAGATTTCTTGAGTAGAGTCAATCATTTTAGAGATTTCTTCAGATAAAGCTCCTTCTTGTTGAAGCTCTTTTAAAAGTTTTTTATCATCTTTTAAATGCATGTTTTGGTCTAACCATGATTGAAGCTCTTTCTCATCATAAAAAAGCTTTACTTTTTGAATATTATTTCCAAGCCATTTGGGATTATCTGATACATTATGTTCTAAAATGCGTACAAGAAAGCTTTTTTCCCCAAACATCAAAGATTTGGTATCAAAATTAGAGTTAAAAACAATTGTTTTTGGAGGAGGGGAGTTCCAATTAAAACAAGTATCTTTATCTGTAGAGCTCATTTGGGGATCTTTATCTGTAGAGCTCATGAGGGGATCTTTATCTGTAGAGCTCATTTGGGGATCTTTATCTGTAGAGCTCATGTGGGGATCTTTATCTGTAGAGCTCATGTGGGGATGGAAGCTAGGCGTATTGGAAGAAAGATCATTCAAAATTGTATTGTTCAAATTAGAGTTAAAAACAATTGTTTTTGGAGGAGGGGGGTTCCAATTAAAACAAGTTTTATTTGTAGAGTTCATGAGGGGATGGCACCTATTTGGGATGTCTGATTTTATGATTGGAGTCTTTCGGTTTTTGTGTATCCAAATACTGAAAACAACAAATGCAATCGTTGTAATGAGACCAAACGTTGTTTTTTTATAGCAACTTGAGTTTTCTTTAATGGGTGAAGTTTGTGTATTGGAAGTGGTTGATTGTGAACTTTGAGTTGATTGTTTAGAAGATGTTGATTGTGAACTTTGAGTTGATTGTTTAGAAGATGTTAATTCAATTATTGACGTTTTTAACTGAGAATAGTTTTCTGAAGGATTTATTGGTTTTTTAATTTTTTCTAAAGAATTTTTAAAAAATTTGTCATTTAAAATTGTGATATTCTTTAAAACTAGAGAATTTTGATCCTTATTGAGGTTAAGTCGTTTTAATTCTTCTTTTGCAGCTTTTGTGATTGCTGAATTGGAAAAGTCATATATTTTAAAAATATACTTTATAATCTCAAAAAAGCTAACTTCTGTAGGACCCACTGGAAACGTTCCAAATGAGATAAAATTAAGAAGTAGATTTTCGTAATTAATTTTTTTAATTTCAATAAATGCGTGTCCAAAACGGTCATTCCTCACATGCAGAATAGATTGGGGATGTAATGTAAGATTTTCTTTAATAAAAACAGAAGGTGTAGAAGATGACATAAGCAATAAAATTAATTAGTTATATATATATAATACATTAAACTTTGGTTTTTTGTAAAAATTAAAAATAAAACTAATACCCTTTAGGCGCTCTATACATTTTTTTAAGAGCTTTTATAAGGTCTTCTGGAACATCAATTCCAACTGTTTCATGCAGGGTTTCATGCACTTCAATGGTAAGTCCTCCTTCTAAAAAACGGAGCTGTTCAAGCTGTTCTAATTTTTCGAGAGGGGTTGAAGGGGGCAACATCTGAATCTTTTCAAGAGCTCGCTTTGTAAAAGCATAGAGGCCAATATGCTTGTAATAATGAAAGTGATGCAAGCGGGGATAAGGGATAGGGGAGCGAGAAAAATAAAGCGCTTTCCCTTCGAGATTCGTTACGACTTTAACCTGGTTGGGATTTTCTATCTCTTCTTGTTTTGTGATCTTTTTCTTTAAAGTCCAAATATCACTTTGGCTAGAAGAAATTGATTGCAAAAGGTCATCAATCATCTGTCGATTGATAAAAGGCTCATCAGCTTGCCAATTGACCCAAATCGTTCCAAAAGCTTGTTTTGACATCATAAGTTCAATCAAACGGTCAGTTCCACTGACACAATCAGACTTTGTCATCAAGGCTTGAGCTTGAAAAGAGTGGATGAGTTTTTTTGTTTTTTCATGATCAACAGCAAAGAGAATCTCATCAAATTGAGGACATTTTTGAGCCGCTTCAAAAACATGCTGTAAAAGAGGTTTAGGTCCAAGCATCGTGAGAACTTTTTCGGGGAAACGGCGTGATTTTAGACGAGCAGGAATCACACAAATCACTTTCATTGGGACCTCTTATGTGAATTGACTTTCTTGAGTTAAAAAGTAGTGAATGGTTTTTTTAAGGCCACTCGTGAGGTCGTTTAAAGGGTAAAATCCAAGTTCTTTTTCTATTTTTTGGGTCATTAAGCGATAACGGAAATCATGTCCTAATCGATCTTTAACAGGAGTGACTAAAGGAAAAAAACTCTTTGGGTCTTCTTCTAAAATTTTAGAAAGCAGTTTGAGGATTTGTTTGATAAGAGCTCGATTATTCACTTCACAGTTTCCCCCAATATTGTAGACCTCTCCAGAAGATCCTCTTTCTAATATTTTCCAAATCGCAGCAGAGTGGTCATCAACAAAAAGCCAATCACGTATATTGTCTCCTTTTCCATAAAGGGGAATCTTTTTTTTGTGAAGAGCGTTTAAAATAATCATTGGAATAAATTTTTCTCTGTGTTGGCAAGGGCCATAATTATTACTTGCATGAGAAATCGTTGCTGAAATTCCATATGTTTTTTGATAGGCACGCACAAAGTGATCACTTGCCGCTTTTGAAGCGGCATAAGGGGAATTGGGAAGATAGGGAGAGTCTTCAAAAAACATCCCTTGTTGCCCTAAGGAGCCATAAACTTCATCGGTTGAAATGTGATGAAAATGAATATGAGGATGCGAAAGAATAAAAGAGAGCAAATGATAGGTCCCTAAAACATTTGTATGCACAAAAGGGCTTGGGGTTTCTATACTTCGATCAACATGGGTTTCCGCTGCAAAATGGACGATGTAATCGATAGGATCTTGACGATAAATGTTTTCCAGAAGAGATATATCAGCAATATCTCCTTGAAAAAAGCGGTATCGTTTTTCTCTTTCAACCGACCTGAGGTTTGAGAGATTTCCAGCATAAGTTAAAAGATCAAGATTAGAGACAATGCCTTCGAATGAACTCTTTTCAAAGAGATAACGGATAAAAGCCGAACCCATAAAACCAGACCCTCCCGTTACCAAGATATGACTGTTTGCCTTTAACATGAATTAAGTCTCGAAATAATCTTTTAAACAAGCCTGCCAGGCACGTGGAGTTTTTTGAGTTTTTGCTTCATATTTTTTCGTTGCTAGAACCGAAAAAAGAGGGCGCATAGCTAAAGTTGGATATTCTTTTGTCGAAATAGGCTCGATTTTTTGACACTTGATCTTTGGTTTTTTTAATTTGAGATGGGTTAAAATAGCATTTGCCACATCATACCAGCTCACTTCCCCTTGATTAGCAAAATGAAAAATCCCAACGCAGTCAAGAAGATTGAACGTAGCTTCGGCCAAGTCATCACAAAAAGTCAATCTTCCCTTTTGATCCGAAACAACACGCAAGTTTTTATGTTGGTTCATGAGATTTATCATCGTCTGTACAAAATGATTTCCCTCGCGCCCAAAAAGCCATGAAGTGCGAATAATACAAGCAGAGGGACATGCTTTTAAGAGTTTTTCTTCTCCTAAGTGTTTTGTCTTTCCGTAAACCGAAAGAGGAAAAGGCTTTGTGCCTTCTAAATAAGGGGTGTTTTCTTTTCCATCAAAAATATAATCGGTAGAAAAATGGATCAGTTTTACGTTCTTTTGGGTAGCTAAATGGCCTAAACATTCCACAGCATCTACATTGAGTTTTGTGGCTTTTTCTTTTTCCAATTCTGCACGATCTACTGCTGTATACCCTGAACAATTGATAAGATGTGTAAAATGTAAAGTATTAAATTGATGCTCGAGTGTTTTCCTATCGGTAATATCGATTTCTTTTCTTGAAGTTGCTAAGAAATCGATTTTTTTTTCTTTAAGAAAACGTTGCACTGCAGAGGAGACCATTCCTCGTTTTCCAATTAACCATAACTTCATCTTCTACCTCCTCATCACTTCATCAAAAGGGGGAGCCTTTAAATCTTGTTTTGAGATACAAGTTAACTTAAGAGGCCATTGAATCCCAACTTTCGGATCATTATAATAAAAGCTCTTTTCGGTTTTTGGATCGTAAAAAGAGCTTACCTTATATAGAACATGAGCTTTTTGACTGATGGCTTGAAACCCATGAGCAAATCCCATTGGAATAAAGAGTTGTTCATGTTTCTCATCATCTAGATAGATCCCTTCCCATTTTCCAAAGGTGGGAGAATTTGGTCGGATATCCACAATAACATCAAAAATTTTTCCATAACTTACTCGAACCAATTTTGCCTGTCCAGGTGTTGCTTGAAAATGTATCCCACGAATCACTCCTTGCCGAGAGTAAGAATGGTTATCTTGGACAAAAGAGCTGATTCCTCTTTTTTCATAATGCTCTTTGTGATGAGATTCAAAAAAAAATCCTCGATTGTCACAAAAGATTTTAGGGGTAATGAGAAGAGCCCCTTTTAAAGAAAGTTCTTTAATATCCATGATTCACCTAGTGGCTATGACGAGAAGGGAGTGAGTGCAATGATTGTTGCCTGTGATCCTGAGCGTCCTTCTCTTCTATATGAGAAAAAATTTTCGGGATGAGAGTAGGTACAAAGGCGGGCGAGTTCAATGTTTTTTTCTAAAACCCCTTCCCTTTTCAGCTGCATTGAGCTAATGGCCCAAAAATCAAAATGATTTTTTTCCAATTGATAGGGCCAAAACTCTTTTGGAAATGCTTCTCGATAATGGAGATATTCTGCCTTTTCAGGTCCTAAACTAGGGGAAATGCAAACGCGAAGATCCTTTGGATCACTTTGGTATAAGCAATGCATCATCTGTATCGTTTTACGATAAATATTTTTTACACTTCCACGCCAACCGCAATGCACATTTGCAATTGCTTTTTTTTGGGGGTCATAAAAAAGAGCTGCTTGGCAGTCAGCATGACGCACCACAAGACTGACCCCTTTTTCTCTTGTGATCATTCCATCAAAATTTTTATAGAAATCTAAAAAAGGAGATTTTTTTTTAATTTCAAGTAGATCATCTCCATGACATTGTTTTATCCTTACTGCTTTGGGAGTCCCTATGATTTCTAAAGCCTTTTGATAGTGTTCTTTTTTCCCCCGCTCACTCAAATCAAACCGCTCATTTTTAAAAAAGGAGGCATGTTTCACTTCCGGAAAAGCGCTTAGAAGATCAAACTCTAAGTAGGAGATCATAAGCTTTGAGTTGTGTTTTACCATTTATCATTGAGAGTTTTATGGGACTGCTTAAAAAACTTAAATTTTTTAAAAGAAGTTTTTCATTTTTTTTAAATCAAAAATTTAAGCTCGAAAACAATCTCTTTATCTAGGGACATTTTTATCAACTCTATCTTATTTTTATAATTTCCTCAACCTAAGTCTCATTTTTAATCATATCTTGATAAAGAGAGTGCCTTGAGCTGAAATTTTTTATCTTAAACCCTTCTTTAAGAGCCCAGACATGATTTGGAGGAGGGTGTTTGAAAGATGTAGCCACTTCCTTTCCAAGACAAAATCAAAAGAATTTATTGTGGAGCGTTTTCCGGTTGCTGTTTGTCAAAAATAGAGCGCAAAACCTCTTCCTTCAGGTGGAGGATCTAGAGCTCTCAGGCGCCTTTTTGCTGCTGCTTAATGGACTCCACGCAAAGCAGACAA
>JANQJX010000052.1 GCA_028281425.1 Simkania sp. | reverse complement strand
CATAGGAATTTAACATAAGGTCTATAGAAAAATCCCTCTTGTTGTACTTTTTTGAGGAAAATATACCGGTCGCGCTTGGAACATCTTCTTAAGCCATTTCAACACTCCCTGCTTAAAGGCAGGAGGCATGCAGATGGGAACACAAGGTTGAATGTTTTTCGAATGGTCAAAAGATATTCCAAGCATAATCGGTATAGATTTGAGAATAGTGCCTCGTCTCTTTCTATAGCCCTTATGTTAAGCTTGCGTTAATATAAATCACTCATCTTATGCAAAAGTCAGGATGAACCTAATGAATTTTTGAATCTGGATCAAATCAAAAAATGTCGCTAATGTTGAATAAAATATTGCGAGTTTTTTGAACCAATTGCTTTTTCAAAATCTTTGATTAGCTTTGTTAAGATGTTTACGTAAGATAATTCAATGGGGAAAATCCTCTACAAGTCGATCGGGAGTCGATTCAAAATGTTTTATGACGATATTGGTCCTATTCACGGTGTTTCCGCTGACACACGTCTTCATGAAGCGCAAAAAGCGCATGCCAAAGAACAACTTGTAGCTAGAGTGGGGCGTCAAGTTGAAAGTGCTGAAGATTTTCAAGGTCTTATGGACCAAGCTCTTTTCACTCCAACACGTATGCAAAAAAATTTTGAAAAATTAGCTGATCGTATGAAACAGACGGCTAAAGAGAAAAAATCGGAAAAGAGTGAAAAAAAAGCCCCACTAAATTCTGTTAAAAATGAAATGCTTATCAAAATAGTACAAAAATATCATCAGAGCAATCCCGAACTGCAAGAAAAAACCCTCATGCTGCTGCAACAACAAATCAGTGAAAAAGCTACCGCTGATACAATTCTAAAAACCGTGAAAAGATTTTATGCAGATGCATCTCTTGCCGATGAAGCCATTGACTTTTTGATCGAAGTAGGTGCACTCAAAAAGCAAAAGAACAAAACTCTTATCGAAGCAAAAGAAAAATTCAATGCGACTTATGGACGGGAAATTAAAGCAGGACGCAACATTGCAGACCAAGTTAGAAATTTTTCCGCAAAAGCAGGCCTGGGCAACCCAACAGCACTTAGAAACCTTTACCGAGATATTACAGGAAATCCACGTACGCCTCATCAGCTTTATGAAGAACTCACTCAGAAATTCAAATTTTCTGATATGAAAAATATCATTGATTTCATTCTCCATTCTTTAGGCTCTGATATGAAAGCAAAAGGGCCTTCGATCAGTCATGCTGAATTACAACGCCTATTTGGCGAAGCACGCACTATGCAAGCGATTCTAGGTGTTTTCCGCTTTTTCTTCTCACGTATGAAACTGATCCAAGGACAGTTCAAACGCTTTGAGCTTGTCTTATCAAGCAAAATCAATTTCGAAATGCTTGGACGCCTTTTGATGAAATTACTCGAAGAACGTTATCCTTCTCCTGACAAAGTCATTAAACTTTCTTTTGTTCTTGGAATTTCAAAAGAGCTTGCAGCTCAGATCATCATTTTTACCCAATATAGAGATGCCTTACGCCATATCTCACCAAAACTTTTTAAATCAGAGCGTCATAGACAAGATCTTTCGATGACACTTATCGAAGCATTAAGCGATTTAGAGGACGAAATGGAAGAAGAGGAAGAAGAGGAAGAAGAGGAAAGCCCTCCCCCTCCCTTACAAAGGCCAAAAGATACAATGGAGTAAACTATGGACTTTTTTCAAGAAATCTTATGGGATTTAGGAGAAATCATTGAGCTTCCTCTTCATGTCGATAAGCAACATGCTTGTACGATTCTCTTTGATGAAAAACTCCCCATTCAAATTGAAATGGACCCTTATGGAAACACACTTATCATTGCGGCTTTTGTATCAGAACTCCCCCCTGGTAGCTTTAGAGAATTGGTTTTAAAAGAATCTCTTAAAGCTAATGCCTCTTATCACTCTTTTGGAACCTTTGCTTATGTTGAAAAGAATAATATGCTTGTGCTTCACCAATTCTTGCTTGCAAAAGATTTAAATGGACAAAAATTAGCTGAATTTTTAGAACTTTTTATAGAAGAAGCCCTGCTTTGGCAAGAAGCTATTGCAAGTGGACAAGCCGCCCCTAGACTTTATCTTAAACCCCAAATCTCTTCTCTTTCTCCTTTAAACTTACCCTCTATATAATATGAATTTAAAAGAGACTTTCAAAACACTTCCTTCTTACAAAGCTTGGACAAAAGTAGGAATTTATCCTCACCATGGTCTTAACATCCCCCTCTTTTCTATCCGTACAAAAAAGAGCTCTGGAATAGGAGAGTTTTTAGACCTTCTTCCTTTGATCGATTGGTGTGCATCTCTCAATGTCGGTATCATTCAAATGCTTCCTTTAAATGACTCAGGACTTGATCCAAGTCCCTATAATGCCCACTCCTCATGTGCTCTGCACCCTATCTATCTCAGCTTGCATGCTCTTCCCTACATTGAAGGCCTTGAAAAAGAGCTCAAGCGTTTTACCTTTCTCAATCACACTTCTTCTCTTCTCTACCATGCCGTTTTAGAGAAAAAACTCACCTTTCTAAAAGAGTATCTCAAAACAAAGGGAGAAGAGATAAAAAAAGAAAAAGAATACTCTCTTTTCTTGCAAAAACAAGAATGGCTTCTTCCTTATGCTCTTTTTAAAGTCCTGAAAGATCACTTTCACCAAAAACATTGGCAAGATTGGCCAGAAGAATTTAAAGAAATGACAAATCGTCATCTTAAAATACTTTACCACCAATATGTACAAGAAATAGAATTTTACACACTTTTGCAATACCTTTCCTTTTCTCAACTAAAACAAGTCAAGACCTATGCTGATTCAAAAAACATTCTTCTAAAAGGAGACGTGCCCATTTTAATTAGTCCTGACAGCTGTGATGTGTGGCTTCACCGTTCCTTCTTTAACTTAGATTTTGCAGTCGGGAGTCCTCCAAATAAATTGGATCCAGAAGGACAATATTGGGGATTTCCCCTTTATAATTGGAAAGCCCTGGAACAAAATCACTATGAATGGTGGAAAAAACGCCTTTTATTTGCAAAAGAGTTCTACCATATTTTTCGTATCGACCATATCATCGGATTTTTTCGCCTTTTTGCGATTCCTCGAGGTCAAAGTCCAAAAGAGGGCTCTTTTATCCCAAATCAACAAGGAATCATAGAAGCTCAAGGAAAAGCCATGCTTGACTTGTTAACTCGCTTAAGTGATGTCCTCCCTATTGGTGAAGATTTGGGGGATGTTCCCCCTTTCGTAGCCCATTCTTTAAAAGAATTTGGGATTCCAGGAACAAAAGTCGTCCGATGGCAAAGGCGTTGGGAACAAAAAGGAGAATTTATTCCTTATAGCGAATATGAACCCATGAGTATGACCACCCTCTCCACTCACGATATCGATACAGTGCCCCTTTGGTGGGAAAAAAACCCAGAAGAAGCAAAAGCCTACGCTGCCTTTAAAAAATGGTCTTATCAAGAAAAATTAAGCAAAGAACATCTTTTTGAAATTTTATGGGAAAGTCACCATACCACAAGTCTTTTCCACATCAATCTCTTGCAAGAATATCTTTCTTTAGTTCCCGAACTCACTTGGGCAAATCCAGAAAAAGAAAGGATCAACTACCCTGGAACCATCCAAAAGAAAAACTGGTCTTATCGCTATAAAATGTGTTTAGAAGTTCTCATAAATCATGCCAAATTGAATAAGCTTATGCAAAAAATCATGCACTGATCTTTTTTCAACTCATTCTTATTTTACATGTCTACTGGAACTGCCTTGAACTGAAAAATTTTTCGGATCAACTGATAAATTTGGGCTAAGTCAAGCTCATGTTAGCACATGCTAATGCATTATTTAAGATATGAGCAGTTGAACAAGCCAAAGTATCACCTGTAAACTCCCTAAGAATTGTGAAAACAACCCCCATAACTCCAGTGACAATAAAAACAGGGATGTTCGTCCAACCTTGGAAAGGAGACAAATGACAAGCCCCAAATAAAAAACCATTCACTGCAACACGTAACACTTTCAAAGAAAGATCATTAAGACAGCCGTTTCCCCAATGCGATTCTTGCCATCTTAAGATTTTATAATGAATCCACCCTCTAAATAAGGCTTCTTCAGCAATAGGTCCGATAATAATAATATAAGCACTAAAAGCCCCTTTTAAAGCCTCCTTAAAATAGGATTTAAGCTAGATTCACCGATCTTCCTAAAAAGAAAAACAACATCTTGACTTTTGTTACAAGATCTGCCAGCACTCTTTAAAAGGTTGATCACCAATTGACTGATCCCATTAAGAATAGGTATAGAACTTAAAGAAGCCGAAGCCCCTATTATAATGCTTTGATTCTCTTTAAAAAATTTGTGAATAAAATAACTATATTCGTTACAAGGATTCTCTAATACTGCTGTTGATCTCATATTAAAAACCTTACCCGGGTCTGTGCATCCAACTGTGTCATTTGATTTTATAGGGTCTGTGCATCCAACTGTGTCATTTGATTTTATAGGGTCTGTGCATCCAACTGTGTCATTTGATTTTATATCCCCAATACCCTAGTCACTCGATCTTCATCATGGAGAGATAGGTGGGATATCATTTCCTTCCAATTCCATCTAGCCATTCTCCATTTCTTCGTAATATCCCTTGCTGCCAAGAAAAGCATCCTGAGAAGGGATTCATCCGAAGGAAAAACCGACCGATTTTTTGTCACCTTCCGAAATTGCCGGTTAAGAGATTCTATGGCATT
>JANQJX010000190.1 GCA_028281425.1 Simkania sp. | reverse complement strand
CTATTTTGCCGGCTCTGTAGGAGGGGCGTTCCTTGTCTGCTTTGCGTGGAGTCCATTGAACAGCAGCAAAAAGGCGCCTGAGAGCTCTAGATCCTCCACATGAAGGAAGAGGTTTTGCGCTCTATTTTTGATAAATGAACGAAATTTTAATAGCCTCTTTATTTTCATTTTCCATTCATGTTAAAAGAAAAAAATGTAGGTTTTTTGAAAAATTATGCTTTTTGGAAGTTCGGTTAGAAAGAGGATTTTAATTTTTAGAGATGGAATCATAGAATGGTGAATGTATGGATGTAGTTGAATATAAAGCACAAACTTTTGCTCAAAAAGTGCGTCACTACCTCATCACCACTTTAGGACGTACAGCTGATGAAGCGACTCATGAAGAGTTTTATCGCGCTTTTTGTGTTTCACTTCGTGAAGAGATCATGATCAACTGGACGGCAACGATGCATACCTTTAAAAAGAAAAAAACACGTATGCTCTACTATTTGTCTATGGAATATATGCCTGGGCGTCTTTTTGTTAACAATATCACCAATATCAGTGCGGTGGATTTGGTAAAGCAAGTTCTTAAAATTTTAGGGCGTGATTTTGAAACAGTTGTAAAAATGGAATCAGATATTGGGATAGGAAATGGGGGGCTTGGGCGTCTTGCTTCTTGTTTTCTCGATTCTTTAGCTACTCTGCAATATCCTGCTTTTGCTTATGGAATGCGTTACCATTATGGGATCTTTGAGCAAGAACTCATCTGTGGAGTTCAACTTGAACGTCCTGATTGTTGGCTTTTAACCGAAAATCCATGGGAGTTCCGACGGGATTCCCATGCTGTTCCTGTTTCTTTTGCCGGCAAGTTGATCGAGCGACAAAATTCTCATGGAGATAAGGTTTATGATCTTATCGATTATGAAGAAGTCCGTGCTCTTCCTTATGATTTGCCGATTATTGGGTTTAGCCATCTTCCCAATTTTTCGGTTTTAACTCTGCGTCTTTGGTCGACAAAAGAATCCCCACGTAACTTTCAATTGCAACGCTATAATGCAGGGGAATTTGGTAAAGCAAGTGAAAATACCTCTTTAACAGATGTTCTTTATCCTAATGACAACCATGAAGCAGGCAAGCGAATACGTCTTAAGCAAGAATTTTTACTTGTTTCAGCATCCCTTCAAGATATTCTTTGCCACTATTTTGAGAGTCATGAGACTTTTCATGCTTTTCCTGACAAAGTACGCATTCAAATCAATGATACCCACCCTTCGTTGGTCATTCCCGAACTTATGCGTATTTTAACCAAAGAGTATGATATTCCTTTTGATAATGCATGGGATGTGACACGCACATGTTGTTCTTATACTAATCATACGGTTTTAAAAGAAGCCCTTGAAGAGTGGAATACTTTGCGTATGCAAGAGCTTCTTCCAAGACAATTTAATATTATTCAGAAACTTAATGAGCGCTTTTGTCATCAAATAAAAGAAAAATTTCCAAATGATGAAACGAAGTTAAGACGTATGTCTATGTTAGAAGAAGGACAGGTCAAAATGGCTCATTTGGCGATTTACGGCTCTCATAAGGTCAATGGGGTTGCTAAATTACATACTGAAATTCTCAAATCATCCCTTTTTAAAGATTTTTATGATTTTGATTCCACAAAATTTGTCAATATCACTAATGGTGTCACTCAAAGACGGTGGCTTCTTTCTTGCAATCCCAAACTTGCCCATTTTATTGATCAGCGGATAGGAAGAAAGTGGATTACTGACTTTGAGCAAATTAAAAAACTTGCTGATTATGCTCAAGATAAAGAGGCGCAAAAAGAGTTTCTTTCTATCAAAAGGGAAAATAAAACAAGACTTCTCAATATGATTCGAGAAGATCTTCAGGCCCGTCATGGGATTTCAGAGAGATTTATTGCTGAAAACATCTTAGGAGAAGAGGCTCTTTTTGATGTTCAAGTCAAGAGAATTCATGAATATAAAAGACAACTTATGAAAGCTCTTCATCTTTTGATGCTTTATTTCGAAATCAAAGAACAAAAAACATCACATCGGATCAAACGGTTTGTGATTTTTGGAGGTAAAGCAGCTCCTGGGTATGTTCTTGCTAAAAATATCATTCGCTTTATTTACTGCTTGGGACGTAAAATTAATCGTGACAAAGAAATGCAAGAACACTTGAAAGTCTTTTTTGTCGAAAATTACAACGTTTCAAAAGCTGAGATTATCATTCCAGCAACCGATCTCTCCGAGCAAATATCAACAGCGGGTATGGAAGCTTCAGGTACGGGGAACATGAAATTTTCCATTAATGGAGCGCTTACGATTTGTACCGATGATGGAGCAAATGTCGAGATGCGAAAAAACATTGGAGATAAAAAGTGGCCCTTTTTATTTGGGGCAACTGCTGAAGAGAATGACAAAATGCGTCAAAAACATCATTACAATCCTTTGAGTTGGTATACAAATGATGCGAAAATAAGACGTGTGATGGATGCTCTTATCGATGGCTCGCTTGTGGAGAATGAAATGGAGGAAAAAGCTCTTAAAAATGTGCATGAATCGTTAATGAAAGGAGCTCCAGGAGTCATTGCAGATCGTTTTTTTGTCTTAAATGATTTGCTGTCATATTACGAAACTCAAAAAAAAGTTGAAGAGCTCTACTTTGATCCAATGAAATGGGCTGAATATGCTTTATATAACATAGCGGGTATGGGCTCTTTTTCTGCTGACATATCCATTCAAAACTATGCCCAATTGATTTGGGGATTAGAAAAATGTCCTTGTGATGAGGATGAACTTAAAGTGGTTCGTCAAGAGTATAGTGAACATGATCGATGTCGCATCATTCCCGATACATAAGGGGCCTGTTGCAATCTGAAGCAAAAACTATGTCATAAGAACGAAGCAGTCGATGGATCAAGAAGTTCTCCGAAAAGTAGGGTGTTTCTATGGTTTTAGGCTTATTTTAAAATTTTTCTTTTAAAATAAGCCTCATTTAGACACACCTCTCCCTTAGTCGAGTTCTGAAAATTTCATCACAAATCTAACCCCCATTTTACGCCACCTCTAAAAAATTCATGTGCTCTGTTTCTCTGGTATATCTATTAAATTCTCTCTGATCAAGTTACATATTGAGAATAAAATAGAGCCAATGAAAAACCATTTTATAAAAAATCCAAAAGACATAAGGAATGAAGAGAAAGGAGGCGATTTTATTCATCAGGAAGGAATAGAATATCAAAGCAAAAAAGGAGATAAAAAGAAGCGTGTTTAGAAAAGGGGAGAGAATAGAAATGGGGATGTAGAAAAAACTAATAGGATAAAAGAAATCAAGAAACATAGAGATCGCAAGAGCATAGAGAGTATGTAGACGTATTAAGGAAGGGGGAGACATCCAAATTTTTGCTCCTGCAATTCCGACAAGTGTATGGAGAAAAATCCAAATAGGGGCAAGATAACGGATGCGTAACATCCATTTAGGGAGGCTGGATGTTAAATAGAGGGATATAACATCTTTTAGGATAAGAAGAGCTGTCAAAGCTTCAATAACGTAGATAATTCCTAAGAAGGCGATGTAAATTTTCACCTTTTGCTTTCTTGTATACATAACTTTTTCTTATCTGAAGTAAAAAAAAGAATCAAATAATAGATACTAAAGGTTCTTTTTTAATTCCTTTTAAAATGGCAATAAGTTTTGAAAAATCTTTCTCTTGATGAGAAGAAGTGACCATCAATTGCAACCTTTCTCCCCCTATTGGAACATAAGGCGGTTTCAAAACATTAGCTAAGATATGAGCCTTTAAAAGGGTTTCATAGACTTGCATTAACTCTTTTTCCGAGTTGAAAAGAAGCGTGATGATAGGGGTGTGTTCCCCTTCTACATGATAATTAAGAGAATGTAGAGCTCTTCTTAGATCATTACTTTTTTTCATGAGGTCGATTCTTTCTGCTTGCATGGCATAAATAAGATCCAAAATGCCACTAATTGCCCCAATAAGAGGAGGAGAGAGAAAAACTGCTTCGATCATTTGGGGAGAAAAGGTTTTAAAGTAGTGATATAGCAAGGGATTTAAAGCAACAAAAGCTGGAGATGAAGGAGAAGCATTACCAAAGGACCCTAAAATCACATCAATTCCATTTCTATAGGCTCCAAGTCCCATCCCTTGCTTTCCGAGAATTCCAAAAGCATGGGAGTCATCAAGACAAAGGAGGGTCTCATATTTCTTAGCAAGCTTGACTAAGCCTTGAATATCGGCAGTTTTTCCACTTGTAGCAAAGAGAGATTCAGAAATAATCATTTTAGTTGTTGAGGAGAAAAAAGAGAATTTTTTAAGAAGCACTTCAAGTTGATTGAGGTCTTTGTGTTCAAAACGGAGTACTTTGGCTTGGGTTGCACTGACCGATTGGAGGAGATGGTTTTGACAAAGACGATCAATAAAAAAAAGGGGGGAGTCTCCTCCAAGTATAGATAGAATAAGATAGCTAACTTGGTTTAAAGAAGGGAAAAAGAGCACTTTTTCTTGACCGAGACATTGAGAGAATTTGTTTTCGAGATCTCTATAGCATTTGAGATATTTTTTAAGAGGGTTTAAAAGAGAAGGTGTCACTCCCCATTCAAGCACATATTTCATCATCTTCTTCTTGATATGAGAATGAGAGGAAAGGGAAAGGAAATCAGGAGAGCTAAAATCGACGATCTCTTCTTTTGAAGCATTTAAGAAGCTTTGACCTAAAAAAGAGACTGGGGGATCACGCCCTTCTTTTTCCTTAAGTTTATTTTGAAAATATTGGTATTTTTGCTTTGTCATTCATTCGGTAGCTATATTAGCTGTTTTCGAGTAATTTTATTAATGTGGGGCCCCCTTTTTCGAAGAAGAGATTTCCTTGAACGAACTTATTGGAACACTTTTTGATCGCTTGCGAAATATTATAAATATCTGAATCAATCATGGTCTCTTTATTTTCGTTTAACTTCTCTTTAGACTCACGCAATATAATCATGGTGTCGAATTGTTGAGGTGTCAGGTGGGTCATCTGATGAAGCAAGGCTTGTTTTTTGGGGTTATTTTGAATGGTGTTAAAAGCCTTGTTCAAAGAGGGGTCGGAGCGTAGGGCTTGAATCGACTTCCAGAACTTTTGTTGGATATAGAGAGGTTTGGAATGATTTTTGTAAATTCCATGCACCCAATGATAAATGATTAAAAAAGAAATCCACATTATCACATCGGCAGAATAACCTTTGATGTATTCTATGGTCTCTTTTTGAGCCTTTGCAGGATAGGGTTGTAGTGTTTGTTGAATCAAGGAACAAACATCAACCATTCCATTATTTGCGGTGTTTGGGTTCATCCGTGGACGGTTTGAATGCGTTTCAATCATATCAAATAAGGAGAGGATCAAAAGATCCATGCGAGGATTTTGAGAAATTTGCTGGACGCTTTGGCTATTGTTATTTTGTAGCATATGATATTCAACAAATTGACGGTCTTGTGGTCTATAGATGTATTTAGAAAGCCAATCTGGAAGAAAACGAGCCATATGTTTTCTTGCAAAGACTTCTTTATCGAAAATAGTACCACCTGTGATGTTTTTAAAAAAAATGGTGGTGATCCGCATTACGGTGAATTCACTACTTTGAGCAAATTTAGTCACAAATGTAGAGAGTTCGGGATCTATCATATAAAAAAGCAGGGAAAAAAATCGATGTATTGCTGTTTCTAAAATGGCTGCCACTAACAAAAAAGGAAGTGCTATTTGCAATTTTACCGTTGTAAGCGCTTTTTTAGAAATAAAAATCCAATTTCTTGAAGAGTTTGCATTAGAATTCACGTAAGTGGAATTACGTTGCTTGATTAAAAAATGAAGTGGGTGACTTATTAAGCAACAAGGTGAATCATACCTTGAATGACCTATGGGATTCATCATTAAAACCTCTATCTGTTCAAATTTAATTTCCTTCAGGAAATTGATTGGGATCATTGTAAACAATAAAAGCTTTGAATGAAATAAAAATTTTAGCCCTTATTCCCTATACTGATGAAAATGAGATCATTTGCCCGCATTTTTCTCATGTTAAAGGAAAGTGTATTCAAGGAGTGAATCTTCTATCATGTCTCATACGTTATGATGACATAGCCTTTCCAGTTTCAATCGAGACTGTGCATAAAGATCTTATTTTCTGC
>JANQJX010000162.1 GCA_028281425.1 Simkania sp. | reverse complement strand
CGAGGCAGGAGATGGAAACGTGGTCAACAGATGCGCGCGCCATTTCTTGACCCTACCTGTGAGAATGTGAGGGCGAGATTCCCTCGCATTACTCGACTATTTTTGAGCAGAAAGAGCGACTGGAATATTCGAAGTCACAGATATTTCAAATTTTTATCAAGAAACTTTTAAAAAATGGGCTCGTGTTTGAAAAATTAAAAAATATTTTTGTGTGTTGATTATTAAAGACTTATAAATCAAATAATTATTTTTTGGAGTCATTTTTAATAAATTAATTTTTATTTTATTAAATTATATTTTATAATAAATATTACATATAAAAATTAGTTTATTAAAAATAAAAATAAGGTGTTATTATGTCTTTTAGTACAACAATTAATTTTCAAAACAATCATTCTAATTCGTCTAATTATGGTTCTGATGTAGAACTAAACAACAAGAAAAGCAAAGCTGTCAAAGATTTGAAAACGGAAGCATTTGCTGCCTTCCATCAATATCGTTTTCAAAGCGATCAAAATGATTCTCCTTCAATGTTAGAGGCAAATAAGCCTTCGTATAGTTTGAAAGAGAAGATCATAAAAAAAGTTATTTTTACACGACCTAATCTACCACAAGAGGTAGGTTTAATTGAGAAAGCTAAGACGGAAGTGAAAATCATTGGAAAAAGTAAGGGGGGAGTTAATAAAGTAGAAAGTCTAGTTGAAAGTTATACATTGGCTGATGAGGGGGTGTTATTACCATCGAGTATCATAAGCGGTGGGATGCCATTTATGCCTGGAATAGGGGCAGCTGTCAAGAGTATCCTTTCAAACATTCATCTTCCAAAAAATGAACCAGAACTTTCTAATGAGTTTCTTAATATCCTTAATATTAAGAATGATGAACAAAGAGACAAAGAAATTTGTAACTATTTTAAAAGTAAAAATCAATTGAGAGTAAATTTGTCTAAATTATTTAATGTTTTTACTAATAATAATAACATTAAAAATGTTGAGTCTAAAATTAATAATGAATCGATAAGTGTTGAAGATTATAAATCACTAGTTGCAATTTTTTATAAATTGGCAAAGGAAAATGCAGAAATAAAAAGAAAATCTTTTTCTGATCCTTCTTATTCTAAGCCTTCCTTAAACCATTCTCAAAAGCAAAATTTTCTACGATCATTGAACACTTTTGCCCATATCTATGCAGTAGAAAATCGAAAGAATCAAAAAGAAGTTAAGCAAGTGAATCAGACTGTCAAACAAACAGCTTCTATTTTGAATAGTCGTGCTCATCAAAATCAATCTGAAAAGACATTTTATAAAATGTTTGATTAAATATCATTTTTTATTCACTGAACTTTAGTGATTAAAAAACCTTCTAAGGGTAGAGAAAAAAAACGCTTATTTTCTCTACCCTTATTTCATTTTACGCAAGATAAGGAATCACCGATTTTAAGTAGACTCCTACCTCTTTTTTTGTAGAAAGTCAATATGACGCATATGATCGAGTTTTTTTGCAAAGAGAACAAGGAGGAAGGCAGGGATAAAAGAGGTAAAAGTAAACATGTCAAAAAAGGTAGAAAGATCAATTTTTGCGATTAAGCCTGCAAGATATCCTCCAAAGTAAAATCCGATGCCAATGCAACTGAACCAAACTCCTGTCAGCAAAGCACGGTAGCGATGGGGACTTAAATTTGTCACAAGCGATAGGCCAATAGGAGCTAAAAAGAGTTCTGCAATGGAAAAAAGAGCTAAAGCAAAGATAAGATAGTAAGGGCTTACTGAAGCTGTTGTTGCTCCTAAAGGGATATGTTGAGCAGCTCTTTGTATTACAAGAAAACAAAGTCCCATGAAAAAGAGACTTAGGGCTGTTTTCATGGGAGGGCTTGCGCTTGATCGGATACGTCTTAAGAACAAGTAGAGTCTAGCAAGTGGAAAAGCAAAAAGAATTAAGAAAAAAGTGGCTATAGATAAGATCCAAGGTGTTGGGACTTGAAAGTTGCCGATGTAGCGATTGGTATATTTGAAGGCAAAAAGGGTTAAAGAAGATCCTAGTTGATTATAGGCCATCCAAAAAAGAATAGAGACAAATGTCATGATCAAGATCACACTGATCCGATCGATTTCATGTTTTTTTAAGTGGAAATTGTAGGGATCTTCTTTTTTTGTTACAAAATAATGAGAGCGTATGTTTAATTTTTTAAGCCTTTTGAGAGCGTAAGAGTAGGGAATGAGTCCGATAAGTTGAACAGTCGCTGCAATCATAAACGTAAGTCTCCAACTAAATGTTTGAAAGTATCCCAAAACAATCATAGCGATTAAAATGCCAATATTCACAGAAGAATAATAAATAGAAAATCCCCCTTCTCGAATTTGGTGTTTGTTGCTATAAATACACCCTAACAAGGAGTAGATAACAGGAGTGAAAAGACCTCCTCCGATAGCCACACAAATAAGACCTGGGATGAGGAGGCTATGATTTAAAGTGGCTAAAAGAAGAGAGCCGATTGCAGTTAAAATCATCCCAAGAAAAATAGGACTTTTATAGTTCCATCTATCTGCAATAGATCCTCCTAAAATAGGGAGAATAAAAGCAATTCCTGTATATATGCCAAACAAATGGGTTGCTTTTGGAATGGGGTAATGGAAGTGCTTAACAAGAAAAAGAATCAGTAAGTTTCCAATGCCCCAATAAGCAAATCGCTGGCACATCTCTGTTGCAGCCAGAAGATACATTTCAAGGGGATGTTTATGTGAAAAAATAGTGTCATGCTGTTTCATTACAACGAAAGTCCTATAAACTTAGTAAATAATTGGTTAATTGAATATTAACCATTTTTTCTGCATTTGGGCTAGACTTTTTCTTAAGCATTTTGTGATATTAGAACATATTTTTAAACCTAAAATGTAAAAAAATGCATATTTTGATTGTGAAGACATCAGCACTTGGTGATATCATCCATGTTTTTCAAGCATTAAGTTTTCTTAGAAAAAATTTTCCTCAGGCATCAATTGACTGGGTGGTTGAAAAACCGTTTTTTGAATTGCTCTTATCTCATCCTCTAATTGATGAAACGTTTTTGATAAATACAAAGAAGTGGCGTCGTTTCCTTTTATTGAAAAAAAATTTAAAAGAGATAAAAGCTTTTGTAAAGAAGCTTAGAAAGAAAAAGTATGACTATGTTTTTGACTTTCAAGGGAATTGTAAGTCAGGCTTGGTTTTGTTTTTAACTCGGGCAAAAGAGAAGATTGGATTTGATAGACGCGCTGTTTCTGAGTGGCCCAATATTTTTTTTACCTCGAAGCGGTTTCCTATTGATGGTAAAAAGCCAATGACTTTTCAATATCTTTCTCTTGTTTCGACCTTTTTTTCATTTCATCCTTTTGGAAATGTTGATAAGCATTCCCTGCAAGAGCAACTTGAAATTGGGTTAGAAGATCATCCTCCTCTTACGCTTTCTCTTCATAAAAAAGAACAAGATGAAATAAAAAAGCTTATTCAGCGAGGTAAACAGCCCCGTTTTATGGTTTGCATGGGGTCAAATTGGGAAAACAAAAAACTTTCTTTTCAAACATGGAAAGAATTTCTAAGTGCGATCTCAAAAAAGATTGTTCCGACCTTTTTTTTTGTTTGGAAGAGTGAAGAAGAAAAAAAAGAGGCCCAAGTTCTTTGTAAATATTTTGAAAAAAATAGCTATTTACTTCCTTCTCTTTCTCTTCCTCTTTGGCAGCAGTTGATGAAAAAAGTAGACCTTGTTTTAAGTGTTGATTCAGCAGCTCTTCATCTTGCTGCAACTACATCGGTAAAAACATATAGTTTTTTTGGGCCTTCTTCTCCTCTTGTTTATAAGCCATTAGGATCTCGGCATGGGGCATTTCATGCCACTTGTCCCTATTTAATCTCTTTTGAAAAAAGATGCCCTAAACTTCGTTCTTGCTTAACAGGAGCTTGCCTTAAAGAGGTTTCAATAGAAGCCCTTATCCAAGCTTTTTTGTCTTGGTATGGGGCTAATCGAGATGAAAAGCATGAGAGATGTATTTGCGCGAATAAAAAAACATGATAAGAGCTGATAAAATGAGAAAAAAACCCCCTAAAGCTATGGGAAATGCTATTCCTAAATAAGGAACAAGGTTAGGTGAAAAGCTAGAAACAAAAAAAGAAAGAGCGACAGTTGCTCCTGTAATTCCAAGGGCCCATCCTTGGGATTTTTTATCGACTGCATTAGAAAAAGAGGTAAGAATTGCAGACCAGGCAGCTGTTGCAGAAATCCCCAAGGGAATGACAAAGATCCATAAAAGAATTTCGATTGGACTGATGGATGTCAAAAGTACACTAATTCCAAGACATAAGATAAAGATACAAGCAAGCCACTCTATTTTAAAATATCGGGAGAAACGGGAGATCAAAAGACTTCCTATTGCAAGCCATAGTCCAAGAAAGGCATTGAAAAGGCCCATTTTAAGACTTCCATATTGGTATTTTTGATTGAAAAGAATTAAAATGACTTGAAGATAGATCCCTAGTCCAATTTGATGGAATAAAAAAGCTCCTGTCAAAATGCGTATGCGTGGATGTTTGATGATTTCGATAAAGACGAAAAAGATACGAAGAAATGCTATTTTTTTGCTGGGATGCTTTTCAAAAGATTCCACAAAAAATGAAGAAATCAATACAAGAGTGATCAAAGCAAGAAGTCCCGAAGTAAAAAATGGGGTAGCATCGTTAAAGAAAAAAATGAGCTTTTGATCTGAGAGAAATCCTGCCATAAGAGGACCTGCAACCAAGCCCAGAGTTTGTATGAAAACGGCAAAACTCATATGAGTCGCTTTATTCTCAGGAAGGCTCAAGTCGGCAATGGCTGCTAAGGTTATAGGCAAGCTTGCTGCAGTCAATCCTGTTAAAGCTCTCCCTATAAAGAAAAGAGAAAGGCTTTTTATTTGAATTCCGAGCCCCATCAAGGAAAATCCTATACAAAATCCAGTCATACAAAAGATAAGGACTGTTTTCCGTCCAATAATATCTGAAAGATCTCCCATAAATGAAGAACCAAAGAACATGAAAAGAGGATAGAGAGCAAATCCAATAGCAAGGTATGCAAAACGGGTTGTTTCTGGGGTTGACATAGGAAGAAAATCTCCTGTCATAAAGATAGCTGTAAGCAGGGGAAAAGCAAGCCCAAAGCCTAAAATATCGACAAAGACGGCACAAAGACAGGGAAAAATTTCTCTAAAATTAAATTCTTTCATCATAAACTTATTAGCTAACAGAAAGAATGGGGAAAGTGAATATATTTTTTAAAATGGGATCCCTATTGCCTCAAATATGTCACTTGAGAACTTTATTTAAAGTTTAGGAATGTTAATGAATTGTATGATCCAAATTACCGGTTTTTTAGTGGTTTTTCTCAAGAATGTATCAAAAAAATTTGAAACATAATTGACAGCAACTCCCCTTTAGGCAAATCATCAGGATCAAGAGATAGCTGAAGTAAGGGGTTTTGGAAAATCGATGAAGGTAAGAATGAGCAATATTGAATGAAATATTGTAAGTATTTCTACTTGTGTAAAATGCGGGTGAGGCGATGGTTCTTCAGTTCAAGGCAGTCGCAATAAATGAATAAAGAGAAAAAGGAGCCTTAGGCAAATGTCAGTGCATTCTGTTACATCACCATCATTTTACAGAAGAGTCTTTGAATCAAATCATTGGTCTTTAATCATGTAGGAGATCTTGTAGAAAAATACTCGAAATTTTGAACATACCCCTTTCTATAATATGGAAGACTTTTATTTTTTTACTTCCTAAGAAATTTTCGAGGAAAAGGCTTGCAATCTTTCTATAGAGAACTTATTGGATATACCGAAAAACAAAGCAGGCGTTTTTTCGAAAAAGGCAACATGCGAAATAGAAGTTACTTATTTTCCTTGGTTTCGGTCTTTTGAACGTTATTATTGGTGTTAGTTCTATTATGAATGACCTGTTGGATGTCACTTACCTTGACATTAAGCTGTTTACTAATTTCTTCTATGGTTTTTTGGTTGTTTTGGTTGTCAATTGCATTCTCTGCTAATGAAAATGTTATGTTGTTTTCGTCATAATTATCATTTACCATAGGGGTTTTGGCGTTAAGTTCTTCATGGAACGCAAGAGTAGCGTTTTGTTTCATCTGTTTAAGAGTCTTAAGATCGATCTGCAATGCGTTACTGATGGCTTGCAGATCTTCCTCATTTCCTGAAAAAATCTTTTCCATTAACGATGATTGTCTTTCTTTTGACTTTTTTCTGCAGCAAAGACACCACAAACAACAGCACAAACACTTAAAATAATACCAACAACAATTTTCCTTCTCGTACAATTCAGGCATATTGCGATTTGTCATTTCAACACTCTCAAAAGAAGAATATTTATTGGTGATGTTGGTTTGATTTTTGGCATTGATAGAATTCGTTTGGACAATATTGGATTGAGTTAATAAAGAAGCGTTGGCGTTTACTTTTGACACTGCCATTGTTTTTACTCCTACTTGTAAATCCTTTTAAATTCAAAAACATTTTATATAAAAAGAGGATATTTATGCTAGTGAAAAAAAACATTTTTTTTGAATTAGAATCTCACCTTACGCAAAAGAGCGTTGAAAGATTTTTTTGAAAGGGGGTTTTTTTTTCTGATCAAAGGAAAAAAATGACTCAAGAAGAACTGCTAGATATTGATACAGATGATCTCATCAGCCAAAATAAATAGGCAACTGCAACAGG
>JANQJX010000158.1 GCA_028281425.1 Simkania sp. | reverse complement strand
AACCTGTTGGGTCTGATTCTTCTCATTGATATTCGCCGGGATCCGGAAAAAGAAGAATTTGAGATGATGAACTGGCTGGTAAAATGAGAAGTTAGCTTTATTTTTTCTTGACATACTACATAGCAGCAGGGACGACTAAGGAGTCGAGCGATCTGAGTAAAGCATGAGATCTTGATATGATTTCATAAGGTCACGATAGCGTGCGGCTTCTTCAAAATTAAGTTTTTTTGCGGCTTCTTTCATGCGTGTTTCACATTTTTTGATTTTCTTATCGAGATCTTTGATTTTAAAAGGGGCTCCTTTTTTTGAAGCTTTTTCTTTTGGAGAAAAAGAGAGTGTAAAAGAGTCATCTTCGATTTTTTTTCGGATAGTTTGAGGTTTGATATGATGAAGTTGATTGTGCTTTTCTTGCCTTTTTCGTCTGTTTTCGGTGATTAAAAGGGTTTTTAAAATTGAAGAGGTTTTTTTATCAGCATACATCAAAACGCGTCCTTCTTCATGACGTGCAGCCCTTCCACATGTTTGAATAAGAGCTGTTTCGCTTCTTAAAAACCCTTCTTTGTCAGCATCGAGAATTACAACCAAACTGACCTCGGGAATATCAAGGCCTTCCCTTAATAGATTGATTCCGACAAGCACATCGAAATGACCAAGGCGCAGTTCTTGAATGATTTTGACCCGCTCTAGAGTATCAATATCTGAGTGAAGATATTTTGCTTTGACACCAATTTCATTTAAGTAGTGGCTAAGATTTTCAGCGAGTTTTTTAGTCAATGTTGTGACAAGTACCCGCTGGTTTTTTTCGGTTTCAAGGCGGATTTCTTCAAGACAATCATCGACTTGGTTTGTTGCTGGCCGCATTTCGATGAGAGGGTCAAGAAGACCGGTTGGTCTGATGATTTGTTCGATGACATCACCACCTGCTTCATTGATTTCCCAAGGATTAGGTGTTGCTGAAACGAAAATGACTTGAGGAATTTTTTGATAAAACTCTTCAAATTTTAAAGGACGATTATCGTAGGCTGATGGTAGACGAAATCCGAAATCGATCAAGGATTTTTTGCGTGCTTTGTCCCCATTATACATAGCATGAATTTGAGGCAAAGTTTGATGACACTCGTCGATAAAAAGGAGAAAATCATTTGGGAAGTAGTCGAGTAAGCAGGCAGGGGGCTCTCCAGGAGCACGGCAGGAAAAATGGCGGGAATAATTTTCGACCCCTTTGCAATAGCCAATTTCTTTGATCATTTCCATGTCATAACGAGTACGCTGCTTTATTCTCTGCGCTTCGACAAGCTGATTTTTATTTTTAAAATAGGTGATTTGTTCTTGCAATTCTTCTCGAATGGTTTCAATTGCATTGAGGCGAATATTTTCAGGAGTGACATGATGTGATCCGGGAAAAATGGAGATACATTTTAGACGTTGATTCACTTGTCCTGTCAAAGGATCAATTTCGCTAATACGTTCAATTTCATCGTCAAAGAACTCAATGCGATAGCCCTTTTTATCTTCGTAAGAGGGAATCACTTCTAAAATATCTCCCCGAATTCGAAAATGAGAGCGACTGAGCTCATAATCATTTCGAGAATATTGAAGTTCGACAAGATGGAGAAGAATATCATCGCGTTGCCTTATCCCCCCAACCTCTAGATGAAGTTTCATCTTTTTGAAATATTCAGGGAGTCCAAGACCGTAGATACAAGAGACGGAAGAGACAATAATGACATCTCTTCTTTCAATGAGAGCGCATGTTGCTTTTAGACGAAGTTGATCGATTTGGTCATTGATTGAAAGATCTTTTTCGATATAAGTATCGGTGCGTGGAACATAAGCTTCAGGTTGGTAGTAGTCATAGTAAGACACAAAATATTCAACGCTATTGTCTGGGAAGAGGGTTTTAAATTCTTGGTAGAGCTGTGCGGCAAGGGTTTTATTATGTGCAAGTATCAGAGTTGGTTTTTGTACATGTGCAATCACATGAGCCATTGTAAAGGTTTTCCCAGAACCAGTAATGCCAAGAAGAACCTGTCCTTTTTCTCCTGCTTTTACACCCGCAGATAATTTTTCAATGGCCTTGGGTTGATCTCCGCAAGGAGAAAAAGAAGCTTTAAGTTTAAATTGTTTCATAAGCAGAAATGAAAGATTTGAAGTAACCCCATTCATTTAAGAGAGAAAATAGGATGACAAAAAGGGCAAAGAGTATCGTGAAAGAGAGTAGAAAGCGCCCAAGCGCTGTTTGGTAAAATTTTGGCTTTTTAAGATGCCATGCCATGAGTGCAGGCAGAAGAATCAGTAAGACAGCAATAAAAACAGCTGCATATTCAAGAGCAACAATAAAACCGCGTTTGAAAGTAAATAGGAATATAAGAGGAGGAATAAAGGTGAGTCCAATGGCAATCAGTCGTCCTTCCCAGCTTTTTTTGATTTTAAGACCATCGGTCAAAAAATCAGAAAGACTTAAGGAAACCCCCAAGAAAGAGGTGACAATAGCAAAGAAGGAAAAATATTGGGCACTGATTTGAATCCATCGACTTTTGATCATTTTTGTTAAAGGAACAGTCACACTGATTCCCTGGTCCCAAGCGGATATAATTCCATTTTTGCCTTCAATAGGAAGTGTGCCTAAAGTGAGGGCTTGCCAGATGATAAAGAAAACCAGTGCAAAAATACTTCCGAAAAGAAGGGTGAGTCTTAAGTGTTTTTTATCATGATTCATATAAGTCGTTAAACTAGGAATAATGATGTGATAGCCAAATGAGGTGATCACTACGGGAAGAGCAATCAAAGTGGGTTTCCAATCGATATGCAAAAGGAGGGAACTTTGAATGTGTGGAGGTAAAAAACCAATGAGTAGGAGGTAAGAAAGAATAAGACCAAACATCATGAAACGATTCATCAAGTCAACTCCTAAGGTTCCAAAATAGACGAAAATTCCAAATAAAATAGGCAAAATAAATCGAGCTAAAGAAAGAGAGATTTGATAGCCTGTTAGATGAGAAATTGCAGTTTGAAAAAGAGAAGCACTTCCGGAGATATAAGCGGCAACAAGAGAGTAGAGTAAAAGCAAGTAAAAGATCCAACTTATCATTTTCCCCCATGGACCTAAAAAATTTTTTGCCATTGAAATAAGATTGACTTCTCCTTCTAAAGAGAGATTCACATCGAGAAAGAAATAGGCAGTTGTCAGCATCACAAGCCAGCAAATTGCAAAAATAAAAAGGGAAGGAATGAAACCTGCAAAGGAGCCCATGACAGGTAGAGCTAACATTCCGGCTCCAATTGTTGTTCCTGAGACGAGGAAGATTCCTCCAACAAAGTGATTGATTTTCATAGCTTCTGTTGCTTTTTTAAAGATAGGTTATCGGAATGCCTTGAACTGGAAAACCATCGTCTAAGAATTTGCATTTTTCACAATTTTCGAAAAAAATCTCAATGGATCCAAAAAATTTTTCAGTTCAAGGCTGTTCCATGATCCCAATTTCGATCATTGGATTTACAAATTCTTGTTGATTTCCAATTTGATGCAAAAATATAAATCCTAATTTGTGAATTCATAATTGAAATTGGCATTCACCCCCATTTTTATGCGACCTCTAAAAAAATCTGCATGTTCTGTTTCGCTGATACATCCAATAAAAAACAGCCTCTATCTCTTTTCGCAGAGTAGGTATGCGAAATAGGGGGTTACACGCATTTTAAATCTTAAAATGGATAAAATCAAGGTTTGGGAAAAAGAGGGATAGAAAGCATTTGAGTGAGTTGGTAAAAAAAGGTAAAACAAGAGATAAATAAGATAAGAATTAAAAGCCCTTTGCCTCCTTTCACGCGATCTTCTAATAAATGGTTTTTTTGATAACGTCCGATCCATACCATCATTGCAGGGAAGATGCCAAAAAGAAGAGTTGCACAAATGCCTCCGGCAAAACTCAAAGCTTGAAAAAAAATTTTTGGATAAAAGATGGAAAAAAATAGAGGGGGCAAAAGGGCTAGAAAACAGATCCCTAGATGTTCTCTTTTCTTTTTTGCAATTTTAAATCCATCTCTTAAAAAATGGACTAAGCTTAAGGATTGAGCTAAAAAAGAGGTTAAGATAGCAAAAAAAGCTAAAATTTGAGCAGTGTAACCAATAGTGCTCGACTCAAGGTAGTTTTTTAAGCTTTGTGCTCCATCAATATCTGCTTTAAGGCTCTTTGAGATAACATCAGGAGGCAAAATCCCAAGGACGATGATTTCCCAGATCAAATAGATAAAAGCAGTAAAAATCGAACCCCACCAAATAGCTTGACGTACTCGAATACGATCTCTTCCCATATAATGAAAAATGCTTGGAATCATATTTTGAAATCCAAAAGAGGTAATTAGGATAGGAAAAGAAACAAAGACATATTTGGGTTTAAAATAGAATAAAAAATGGGGGGAAATAAAACGTATTCCAAGTCCAATGACGATTGAAAAAAAACCAATTTTCCCCACCATAAGCATCCGATTGAGATGATCAACGGAGTAAGTCCCAATGTAGACAAGCCCTCCAAAAAGGCAGACAAAAAAGAGAGTGCCACCCCAATCAGGAAAAGGGATGTGGATCATGGTTTCTGAAAAAGAAGAAACATGATTTCCACTTAAGGACATGTAAGCAATAAGCAGAGAATAAAACAAAAAGAGATAGAGAAGCCAACATAAAATTCTCCAAATAGGGCCAAGTGTATAAGAGACCATTGAAATGAGATTCACAGGTTTTTCAAACCAGCTTGTGATCTCTACAATTAAAAGAGCTGTTGTTGTCATGAAAAGCCAAGCAATGGTGAACATGACTAGGGTAGGGAAGAATCCGGAAATACCGGTAATGATTGGCAATCCAAGCATTCCAGCTCCTACACAACTCCCTGTAATCAATAAGGCGCCGCCTAAAATACTCCCTTGTTTGGGCATGCTATATTCTCATTGATTTAATTTTTCTGTAATACGTATTTCTTGACCTAAACGACCGAGTTCATACCCTTCAAAATCAACAAATTTGAAAAAACATTCAAATTCGGGAAAAACATGAGAAATTTGCTTGGCCATTTCTTGGGCGACATAACGGTAGGAAGGATGGCCTGCTGCAGAAGAACGCAGTTCAGTTAGCCATTGCAAAGAGCGCAGGTTAACATGAAAATACCAATGGATATGATAAGCCATGGGGACGACATATTGAGCTTCTTCTGGAAGCTCTTTTGCGATTTCATTGTAAATCGATGCAGCTTGCTCCATAGCTTGTCTGTAATCTTTTTCCATATCAGTATCTAGGAGTTCTTTGGGAATATAATAGCCTGAATGACAAGAAAGAAGTTTCCGCTCCTGAGTTAAAATGCGATGTCTTTGCAGATCACGATAAATGCCAAAATCAGCAACAATTTCAAAGGTAAAAAATGTATTTTCTAAAGCTCTAGGTGATTTGTGACGTCTATTTTGCCTAAAGGCTGATGCGGCTTCAAAAAGACGTGTAAGGTCCTCTTTTGAAAGCGTGCGGCACATTTTTTGAAGCTCTATAAGCCCTGCTTCTGAGTGGTTAAACAAAAGAGCTGCTGCAACTTTTATGGAGGCTTCTTTATCATAATCGATAAGTTTTACAATAGGACCAGAGGTCGGCTTGAGATTTGCTGCGTATTGGCTTGCAAGCATGTTGAGTTCTTCATTTGTTTTTTCATAAAATTGAGAAAATGTTTTTTGATATTTGTGATTTAAATCAGAGCGACGTACAAAGGAAGGAATGACTTTTGAGAGTTCTTGTTGACTAGATCTTGCGATTTCTTGCAATTCTGAGAGATTATGACAGCTGAGCTTTTGGATCATATTTTCAAAAAAACGTCCGTTACCATAAACTCCCATATTTGTAAGAGTACTCGAAGGGAGCAGACCTCGTAAACAATCAAGAACTTTTGCTCTTAAAGCAGCAGTATAGGCAACTTTTGAGATATCAGGCTCTTTGGGAAACGATTTTTCCATCAGTTCTGTGAGAGGAGGAATGAGTTTTCCATAAGTTTCAAATAGATGATTGCACGTTTCAATATAAAGATTGCGAAAAGCCGATGTCATAAGAATGGGTTCTCGATAAAAAAGGTATTTTCCTTCATATTTCTGATCAAAATAGATGTAACGAGTTGATTTTTCTAAAGGAGAGCCCCCAATCCGACAATCTTCAATCTTTTTAGCAGCAATCATCGAAATATTCTCAATCGCTAAATGGGCGCCTCCGAGTTCTCCAATTGAGTCATCTCCATATCCATCTAAAATTCGATCATAAAAATTTTGAGCTTTTTTAATGGCAATACTTTGATCTTCGGTAAGAGTGTCACTGCTTTGATTTTCTGATCCAGAAATAGAGGCAAAAGCTGTTTCTTCATTTAAGATGAATTCTTTTAAAAGAAGAGAACGCAATCCCAAACTAGAACGAGAGTAGCGAGAAAAAAGGGCTCCTTTGATCACTTCGGGTAGATTACGTAAAGCAAAGATGTTATTTGATGTGTTTGTTACATATTTTTCAATAATTTTGCGTTGCTTTTCGTTGAATTCTTCATAATCTTGTAGCATTTAAAACCTCTTTAAAGTGAGCTCTATATAAAGATAGGCTCTTCATTCTAGTCCTTTCAACTTTTTTTGATAAGTGTTTTAGCTTTTTTAAGCCTTTGGATTTTTAAATTGTTTCTAAATATTTTTCCTTATGGGAGTCCCTTAGACTGAAATCTCAATGGATCTGAAAAATTTCAGTTTAAGGCATTTCCATAGTTATCCTACAATCCTTAGATTGTACTCTAATTGTTAAGCCTCAATAGATAAAGGGGATGTTACAAACTGATCTTTTCGGGAATTTCTTGGTGTTTTCCGAAGATCATCGTCTATCTCTTTTCGAAAGAGGTGGCATGCGAAATAGGGGTTAAAGGAGTTTAAATAACTATTTAAATTCTAGAAATATTCCTTTAAGATTTTTTTATTCATGAATTTAAGTTAGGAGAAATTTGATGTTAGAGACTCCTTTTACACTGCTTAAAAGACCCCGTCGCAATCGACAATTGAGCTCTATTAGAGGCCTAATTGAAGAAACTCATCTTAAAATCAGTGATTTTGTTGTTCCC